>LUZK01000115.1 GCA_001603595.1 Bacteroidales bacterium Bact_19 | reverse complement strand
TTCCAGCAGCGAAGATTATATAAGCGATAATCCCGAAAGCATTAAGGCTTTACAAAATCTTTTAAATGCAAGATCACAAATAAAAGACTACAAAACTTTGGCAGACGAAGTCGTAAATAAAACCGCTGCCGAAATATCTGAAGCCGTAATTGATTATGTAGTAAAAAACTAAGACCATGAGATTTGTAAATTTGAGCATAATTTTTCTATTATCATTTTTGGTTTTATCGTGTCAAAACCTTAAAAAGACTGGTTTTGAAAAAAAACCTATGCCTGAATGGGTAAAGGCAAAACCTCAAAGTGCATTTTATTATACCGGAATTAGCTCTGCTCCAAAAAAAGGATTTTTGCCTTCGGATTATATTGCCAATGCTCAGCAAAAAGCTCTCGGAGATCTCGCATCAAGTATTTCGGTTAATATTGCCAGTACCTCAGTTCTTTCAATTATTGAAACAAATTATAACCTATCACAAAACTTCAATCAGGAAATTATTGCTACAACTTCCCAACAATTAGAGGGATATGAACTTGTTGACACTTGGGAAGATGAAAATTTTTATTGGGTTTATTACAGACTTTCAAAGGAAAAATATGCTCAAATTGCTGCTGAAAGAAAAAATCAAGTGATATTGGATGCTAAAAACAAATATTATCAGGCTAAAGAGTTTTTAAGTCGTCAGTTGCACTATAATGCTTTTCAGTTTTATGTTGAAGCTTTGACAGTTTTAAAACCGTATCTCGGCGAATCAAATATCACCGATGTTGACGGAGAAGATAAAGATATTGCCATTGTACTTTTTAACTCAATGGTGGAATTTATAAATTCTCTAAAAATCCAAGGCAGTGAAGAAATATATGTAAAAAAGGCAATAGATCTTGATCCTAAGGATTTTACTTTTGTTATTGTTGACGAGGCGGGTAATCCTGTATCAGGTATTCCTGTTCGTATTAACTTTAGTGGGTCGGGATTGTTGAGAAATTCTGAAGTTTCAAACAGTGAAGGAAAAATCTCTTGTGCTATTAGAAAAATTAAATCTGTTCCAGGTCAGGAAAATCTGAGTATTACAGTTGATATAAATAATTTCAGCAGGGTAGCAAAGGACGCAATGATACGAAGTATAATACGCGGAATTCCTTCTATGGAAAAGAATATAAAGGTTTTTGTTCAAAAGCCGGTAATTTATGTTGTGAGCGAAGAACAATCTTTTGGAAAAATCCGCGAAAACTTTCATATACGAAGCACTTTTGAAAGTCTTTTCAGCAGTGAATTTCTGGTGAATGTAAAAATGCCTGCGGACTTTATCTTCAATATCTTTACGAATACTGTTGAAAATGGTTATTACTACGGAGATAAACAGGTTACTATTTCATATTCGTTCGAATTGAAAGATTCAAAAGAAAATCTCATATATCGAAAAACAGGTTCTGCAGATCATTATGCCGCTGATTTTGTCGCCGCCGACAACAAGGCTTATGTAGAACTTACAAAAACTGTTGAAAGAACAATTTTCAGAGAAGTAATGAATGCTGTAAATAAATAATTTTATGTCGGTATTGATGAATTTTGCTATTTTCCCTACTGATAAGGGAGCAAGCGTAAGTGAATACGTCAGCAAAGTCATAAAAATGATTAATGAGGCAGGAGTAAATTATAAACTTACTGCAATGGGAACAATCATAGAAACCGAAACAGTTGAAGAAGCTCTGGAATTTATTTCAAAAGCTAACGAAATTTTAAAGGAACATTCCAATAGAATTTATTGTACTGCTACCTTTGATATTAGATACGATAAACCTCTCGGCAGAATGGATTCAAAAATAAATTCAGTAGAACAAAAGATAGGTAAAATTAACAAGTAAACAAGGAAGTCTTTTAAATGGATTTTATTAGGAAAAATTTCAGAAATCTTTCCGATCAAGAAATTACCGGTTTTCTGAAAGAAATATCTCAACCTTCTTTTAGACTTAAACAAATTAAAGAATGGATCTGGAAAAAGGGAGTTGGCGATTTTAATGAAATGAATAATCTTCCTGTTGCTTTAAAAGAAGCACTAGAACAGAATTTCTTTCTGGACAAGATTACAATATTAGATTCTCAAAAGTCAAAAGCTGATAAAACCGTAAAAGTTTTATTCAAATCTGTGGATGATGAATTTTTCGAAGGAGTCTTGATTCCCGGGAAATCACGAACAACAGCATGCATAAGCACTCAGTCCGGCTGCCCTTTGAATTGTGATTTTTGTGCTACTGGCAAACTTGGATTCAGGAGAAATTTAACCCGTGGGGAAATTTATGATCAGGTTTTTTTGTTGAATGAGGCAAGTCTTAGGGAGTTCGACCGAAAACTAAGCAATATAGTTGTGATGGGAATGGGAGAGCCATTTTTGAATTATGAAAATACTATTGATGCTCTAAAAATGGTTTCTTCGGTCGAAGGACTGGCAATGTCGCCTCAACGAATTACTATATCTACCGCCGGGATAATCCCCGGTATTAAAATGCTTGCTAATGAAAATCTCAGAATAAATTTATCAATATCCTTACATTCCGCCGATAATCAAAAACGAGACTTTTTAATGCCCATAAACAAAAAATATAATCTTCAGCAACTTCGTGAAGCAATATTTTATTTTTATAAAAAAACCGGAGAGCGAATTACTTACGAATATTTGCTCTTAAAAGGAATTAACGATTCGGTTGAAGATGCTAAAAAATTGGCTGAGTTTACCAAAGTGTCGCCTTGTAAAATAAACCTGATTGTGTATAACAGTCACGAAAAATCAAAATATCAACAATCCGATGATCTTGATTTGAAAGCATTTGTTGAATATTTAGAGTCAAAAAACCTTGTTGTGACGGTTCGCAGGTCAAAAGGAACGGATATAGATGCAGCTTGTGGACAGTTGGCAAACAAAAAGAAGCCGGAATAAAAATTTTTTTGTGTAAATAATAAATTTAGCATATATTTGCGAAACAAAATTGCCCGGGTGGCGGAATTGGTAGACGCGCTGGTCTCAAACACCAGTTCCTTCACCGGAGTGCCGGTTCGACCCCGGCCCCGGGTACAAGGAGATTCTAAGGAATCTCTTTTTTTTTAGTTTTTCTGATAAAAAATGATTTCCTTTGTAAAAAATTAAAATTGTTTATGAACGACAGAATTAATCCTCTAAAGCAAAAACAATTTGATAAGCATTATCTCGAAATGGCTCAGATTTGGGCTAAAAATTCATATTGCAAACGTAAACAGGTAGGGGCACTAATTGTTAAGGATAAAATGATAATTTCCGATGGATTTAATGGAACACCTGCCGGTTTTGAAAATGAGTGTGAGGATGAAAATTTTGTAACCAAACCTTATGTTTTGCATGCCGAAGCAAATGCAATTACTAAAGTGGCAAAGTCAGGTAATAGCAGCTGCGGAGCTACTCTTTACGTAACCACTTCGCCCTGCATTGAGTGTGCAAAATTAATTATCCAATCCGGTATCAGGCGGGTTGTTTATCTTGACGAGTATTCAAAAAAGGACGGACTCGAATTGCTCAAAAGGGCAGGTATTGAAATAGTTCATTTTAAATTGGATGATAATGAAGACTAATTCAAGATTTACAATATTATTACCTCTAATAATTTCTTTATCTCTGATTGCGGGAATTTTTCTGGCTGAGATTTTCCAAAAAAATGCAGCTAAACAGCAAATTTTTGTAAAACCCTCTAAGGACAAATTGAGTATAATTATTGATTATGTTGTTTCAGAATATGTTGACAGCGTATCCAGATCAGAATTGGTAGAAAAAGTTATTCCACAGTTTCTGGAAAATCTAGATCCGCACAGTATGTACTTTGGTCCTGAAGAAGCCAAAAAAGTAGAGGAGGAACTCGAAGGTAATTTTGGTGGTATAGGCATTCAATTTAATATTTTCAGAGATACTGTATTAGTAGTTAATGTAATAAAAGATGGACCGAGCGAAAAAGTCGGATTAAAACCCGGAGACAGAATCGTTTACGTTAACGATACGTTGATTGCTTCTGTGAAGATTACTAACGATGAGGTAATGAAAAAATTAAGAGGAGAAATAGGAACTTATGTAAATCTTAAAATAAAAAGAAGGGGAGTTAAAGATTTTATCAATGTTAAAATTAAAAGAGGTGAAATTCTTCTAACAAGTGTTGATGCTTTTTATTTGATAAATAGCAAAACAGGATACGTAAAAATTTCTTCATTTTCCAGAAACACTCATTCACAATTTATTGAAGCTGTTTTTGCATTGCGGAAAAAAGGAATTAGTTGGTTGATTGTTGATTTAAGAAATAATTCCGGGGGATACCTTAATGCAGCTACAGATATTATAGATGAATTTTTCGAAGCTGGCAAACTTTTGGTTTATACTCAGGGACGAGTTCGAGGTCGTAAGAACATAATGTCAACTGCAAAACGAAATGCTTGTGTAGATTTGAATGTTATTGTTTTAATTGATGATTTTTCTGCTTCTGCATCGGAAATTGTTGCCGGAGCCATACAAGATCACGACAGAGGCTTCATCATAGGAAGAAGATCCTTTGGAAAAGGACTGGTTCAGGAATCTTCAACATTTGACGATGGATCAATTGTCCGTTTAACAACTGCACGATACTATACTCCTTCGGGTCGTTGCATTCAAAAACCTTACGACAAAGGATTGGATGATTACTATTCCGAAGTTTATAAAAGATTCCTTCACGGAGAATTTACCGAAAAGGACTCAATAGTTTTGAATGATTCTCTTCTGTATTACACTGTTTCAGGAAGACCGGTTTACGGAGGAGGCGGAATTATGCCCGATGTTTTTGTTCCTATGGATACAAGCGGATTTACAAAATTGTATTCCGAAATTAGCAAAAAAAATCTAGAGTATTTGTTTGCCGTTGAATATGTTGATAATAATAGAAAAAATCTTGAAAAAATTGAAAGTGTTCCATTGTTAATAGTTCATTTGAACAATGACAATGTAAAATCTAAATTCTGGAATTTTGTTTCCAAAAACGGAGTAAAAATCAATTCTGCTGATTTAGCAAAAAGCGGTAGAGAAATAGAACGAACTGTTTATGCCTTTATCGCTCGACAGGTTTTGGGGGATTCTGCTTTTTATCAGATATATCAGGAAAGTGACCCTGTAATTAACAAAGCTGTTGAAATTATTACATCAGGTAAAAAACTTGAAGATTTGTAATAAAAATCTGTTGCTGTATTTATTAATTAATCGTAAAGTTCAAGATTCAATAAAAGGAAGGTCGCAGAAGGGGGAAGGTAAAAGTAAATACTACAGAATGAACAATTTATTTTAAAATGAACCCCAATATTCTACTATTTGTAATAAAAATCTAATTTTAGGTTTTTATTAAGTCATCATCAATGCCATTTACTAATACGAAAAATGTGTTCTTCCCACCTTTCTATTCAAATCGAGTATTTACAACATTGTTGAACTTAGAACCGAATGTGTATGAAAAACCAAAGTTTGTCCAATATGAATAATTGGTTTTCATTTGTCTTTGTTGAAGCAATAATTCTTCCTGAGAAATGTCCACCTTCGAAATGTTTATCTGATTTCTAATCATTGAATATCCTCCGTAAAAAAACAAAGAAAATCCTTTAATAATTCTAAGGCTACTGTAAACGTAAGTTCCTAAACTGAATAACTCGATATCATGTAGAAATTGGCTTCCATAAATTGACAAGTCAATGCTGCCCCAATTTTTTACAATTCCGAGGTTTAAGTTCAACTTTTGCTGAGGCACTAATTCTTTTGTTTTTAAAAAAATTGTTGTATCTGTATAGTCAAAATATGCCGGCCCTATCCTGTATGAAATTCGGAATTGTTTTTCAAAGGATTTATCATAAGGAAAAATGTTATACTCTATTGCAGGATAAATGCTTCCATAAAAATCATAATTGCTGAAAGTAGAATTTCCAGCCGAAGTAAATATTCCTGCCGACCAGTGTTTCCCGAGTGATTTTACATAATAAAGATATGAACCGTAAGATATATTCAGATAATCATAAGTATAATCATCATAGGTAAAAGTGTTTCTTGAAAAGTTGTTATTAAAACCTATTAATATTTTAGATTTTTCGGTAATTTGTTCAGCATTAATCCTTGAATTTATGTTTAAAGATTTTCTGCTTTCTTCACCACTTGCATAATTTTGTAAACTAATTGAAAACACCCAGTTATTCCATGGATCAACAAGTTTATTCTGTTCATTCAAATTTGATTGCGAAAATTCTATTTCTATGTTTTCTTTCAGAGGGGTTTTAATTATGTAAGGTAATAATCCGAATTTAATGTTTTTTGTATAAAGATTTCTTATTTCATTATTCGTGGCATCGTAATTTATGTTGAATATTATGGTTCATTCATTCCTTGAAAATTTTTTCTTCCTTCAAATATCAGTCTGGTTTTTGTGCCTCCGTTTCCGGTAGATTCGCTTATACCCATTAAAATAACATTTGCATAATTTATATCTCTAACATGATTAATAAAATTGAGTTCGTTTATAATATATTCTCTTTCGCATTGATCACATTTTAAATACAAATTGATTTTGCTGTCGTTTTGAGAGTTTATAATGCTTGAGTATAGCAACAAAACAATCAATGAAATTAAAAATTTTATCAGTTTCATTGTGCAAATAATGAATTATTATTATACAAAAAACGGTTAGAAATTCTATATATTCATGCGACTTAACAAATTTTTAAGTAAAATGTAAATTGTGCAGAAAAAGTTTCAACTAAAGATTAAATAATTAAACAAATTTTGTAATTTAGTGTTTTATAAAAAAAGATTTATGTCTGAAGAAAAAAAAGTTATTAGAAAGTACTCTAACGGAGAGATAACAGTAGTTTGGCAACCGCATTTGTGCATTCATGCAACTACTTGTTTCAAGCAATTGCCTAAAGTATTTAAGCCGCGAGAACGTCCTTGGGTAAAAATTGATGCCGAGCCAACAGAAAAGATAATTGCTACTGTAGATGCCTGTCCTACAGATGCTTTAACATGGTATTATAACGATGAACAAAAACAAAAAGAATATATAGCCATGAAAGAAAATCCAAACGGAAAGCCTGAAATTACAATTTTTGAGAACGGGCCTTTACATATTCCTGCTGAAATAAACGTTAAAGACAGTACAGGAAAAATTTTAAAAGTAAATGAAGAGAAATATATATGCAGATGTGGTCATTCAAAAAATAAGCCTTTCTGCGACGGATCTCACATGATGGCCGGATTTAAGGGATAAAATAATATTTTCTAAATTAACTTTTGCGTAAGTTTAATAACAATTACTAAAGAGTAATCGTCGTTGGGATTATTTATGCAGTGGTTGCTACCGACAGGACAGAAAATGAAATCATTTATTTGTGCTTTGTATTTTTCTTCGTTGATAATTACTTCGGGATTTCCGTTCACAACATAAAAAAATGCATCACAATTTATTCTTACCACTTCCAAATTTTGTTGAGGTTTTAATTTAAGAGTTAAAAATTCAATATCCTCTCTGGTAAACAGAATTCTGACATCTGCATTAAAAGGATTATCTCTAAGCGGGGCTGTGGCAAAATTTGTTATTTTCATTATCAAGCAGATTTTATCATTGTAAGAATCATTTTAAATTTTTCGGGAGCATTTACTGCATGTGGTATATTTGCAGGCATAATTATAAATTCTCCAATATTTAAAAAGTGGGACTCTCCGCTGATAACTATTTCAGCTTTGCCGTCAATAATAAAAACCATAGCATCAAAAGGAGCGGTATGTTCACTTAATGATTGCCCTTTATCGAATGCAAAAAGTGTTATATTTCCGGTTTCTTTTTTTGTTATAATCTTACTAACAATTGCACTATCCTGATAATCTATTGATTGCGAAGCAATGTATTTTTTGCCGCTGATTATTTTGTTTGTTTCCATATTATTCTTTTTTAAATTTTTCAATTAATTCTTCTATAAGAGGAATACATCCTCCACAAATTGTTCCTGCTCCGGTTTCATCGCCCACTTTTTCTACTGTGTTACAATTTTTTTCTTTTATGGCTTTAATAATTTCTTTTTCAGAAATTTCATTGCACATACAAATTATTTTTTCGTTGTTTTCCATAACTTATCAATTTTAAGGTAAAAAAAAACAGGAGATAATTATAATAATTACCTCCTTTTAAACAGATTAATTAAGGAAAAGTTTAATGTCTTCGTCAACGGAGTTAATTCCCGATATTCCGAAGTTTTCTACTAAGACCTTTGCAACGTTAGGTGATAAGAATGCTGGTAATGTTGGTCCGAGGTGAATATTCTTTACTCCGAGATATAAGAGAGCCAGTAGCACAATAACTGCTTTTTGTTCATACCATGCAATGTTGTATGCTATTGGCAATTCGTTAATATCGTTGAGTTTGAAAACTTCTTTAAGAGTAAGAGCAATAACTGCAAGCGAATAGGAGTCATTGCACTGTCCTGCATCAAGGATGCGTGGAATACCTCCGATATCACCGAGTTCAAGTTTATTATAACGATATTTTGCACAACCGGCAGTTAGAATTACAGTGTCTTTTGGGAGTTTAGCTGCAAATTCTGTATAGTATTCACGTGATTTCATTCTACCGTCGCAACCGGCCATAACAAAGAATTTACGAATAGCTCCGGATTTTACTGCTTCAACAACTTTATCGGCAAGAGCAATTACCTGGTTGTGAGCAAAACCACCGATTATTTTGCCGTTTTCGATTTCTTTTGGCGGAGCACATTTCTTTGCATGTTCAATGATGACGCTGAAATCTTTTTGTTTTCCGGGTTCTCTGTCGGCAATGTGTTTTGCTCCTGTTAATCCTGCAGAGCCTGTGGTGTAAATACGGTCTTTATAACTTGCGTTTTCAAGTGGTGGAACAATACAATTTGTTGTAAAAAGAATTGGTCCGTTGAAAGATTCGAATTCTTCTTTTTGTTTCCACCATGCATTACCATAATTACCAACGAAATGCTCGTATTTTTTGAATTTCGGATAGTAATGTCCGGGTAACATTTCGCTATGGGTATAAACATCTACGCCTGTACCTTGAGTTTGTTCGAGTAGCTCTTCTAAATCTTTCAAATCATGTCCGCTAATAAGGATTGCGGGATTGTTTCTTACTCCGATGTTTACTTCTGTGATTTCTGGATGTCCATATGAATCGGTATTTGCTTTATCGAGAAGAGCCATAACTTCAACACCAAATTTACCACATTCAAGTACGAGAGCCACAAGCTCATCGGCTGTTTTTTCTTCTGTAGTAGCTACAAGAGCTCTTTGCATGAAATTATAAATTTCTTCATTTTTGTATCCAAGATTATAAGCATGTTCTGCATAAGCAGCCATACCTTTAACGCCATAAGTTAAAAGCTCTTTTAAAGAACGAATGTCTTCATTCTCGATAGTTAAAACTCCTACCGTTTTGGACTTTCTTTCGATTTCTTCATCATTTTGCGGAGTCCAATTAGCCGAACTGTGAAGATTTTCGGGCAAAATTCCTCCTGCTTTCAAAAATTCATTTTTAATTTCTTCGCGTAGTTTTAATCCTTCTTTTACTTTTTTTACAACTGCATAGTAGTCAAAGTTTGCATTTGTGATGGTAGTAAACAGAGCATCCATTACAAAGTGATTAATCTTTTCAGAAACAATTCCTTTTTCGCGGGCAAGTTGCGAAAATACTGAAATTCCTTTAGTTACATAAATTAATAAATCTTGCATTTGAGCAACCTCTTCGGTTTTACCGCAAACACCTTTAATTGTACAGCCTGTTCCTTTAGCTGCTTCCTGACATTGAAAACAAAACATTGACATAGATGTATCCTCCATTTTAGTTATTATTATTGTTTATTAAATCCATTCTTCTTCTAATATTTTTCCGTCAATTGACAGTATTACTGCTTTAACCGGCACCTTTCTGCCTGCAATTTGTAAAGCTTCTCTTACCAATGAAATTATTCCACCACAGCAAGGAACTTCCATCATTAGGCAGGAAATTGTATTCACTCTTGCATCTCGAATCAGACTTACGAGCTTATTTACATAAATATCTTGATTTTTATCGAGTTTGGGACAAAGTACCACAAGAGTTTTTCCTTTTAAAAGATTTGAGTGAAATCCTCCCATGCTGAATGCAGAGCAATCAGAAGCGATTAATAAGTCCGAATTCTTAAAATGTGCTGAAGTCGGATTTATCAAATGCATCTGTATAGGCCAATGTGTTAATGCCGATGGAATGTCGTCTTCGAAATAGGATTGGTTTTGCTTATTTATTGTTCTTGTTGCAGAGCCCGGACATCCGCAAGCTGACGAAGTATTACTTTGTGAATGAAATTTTTTGTGAACTTCTGTTTTTACTTCATTTAAATCAAATCCGAGTTTTTCTTTGTTATTTTCCAACCAGTTAATAGCCTGAACAAAATATTCATCCTGATTATGTTCTCTAAGATGAATAAGATGTGCAACAACGGTATTTTTACCTTTTTCAATCATATCCTGAATTACAGCTATTTCATCGTAAGGAACTGCCTCCCTTTTTTCTATGGTAATTGCACCTTCGGGACAATGTCCGATGCAGGCGCCGAGCCCATCGCACATTAACTCGCTTATTAGTCTTGCTTTGCCGTCTATTATCTGAAGAGCTCCTTCATGGCATCCGGGTACACATAATCCGCAGCCTGTGCATTTTGATTCATCTATTTTTACAATTTCGCGTATCATAATTTGAAATTTTATTGTTTGATGCAAAGTTAAGGCTCTCTTAAGTCCCAAAATGTACCGTATGTTACAAAATAATAAAAAAGTATTAAAATGCCATAAAGTTTTTTACATGGGTTCAAAAGATTGATTTACACGGTATTTAGTGTTATATAGTGTACTAATTTTATGTGTGAACTATGTGTTAAATAGTAAGAATATAAAATTAATTTGTTTGGTTAAAAAAAACTTCCTAATAAATATTAATATCTATTTTTACTTAAGTAGGATTAACTCGAATTCTTAATTAAAGTTAAAAAAATAATTGGCACATTTATTTATGATTTATAGGATTTTTGTAATTTTATTTAAAATTTTAAAAATTTTTTTCTTCTGTTTATGTCCATTAAAAAGATTAAAGTATATTTGTAAAATTAAGTGTAATAAAAGGCGAAAAATTATGAGTGAATTAATAAATAATTCTGAATACAGGAAGAAAAAACTTAAAGAGTTAATTTTAAAATTACACAACGGACATTCAGAACATGAAGTTCGACAGGAGCTAATAGAAACCCTTCAACAAATACCTTATGGTGAAGTTGTAGAGGTTGAGCAAGAGTTAATTGAAGAAGGATTGCCACAAGATGAAGTCATTAAATTATGCGATGTTCATGGAGCTGTTTTGATTGGAAATATTGATCTATCCGGATCTAAACAAGTACCGGAAGGACATCCGAT
>LUZK01000004.1 GCA_001603595.1 Bacteroidales bacterium Bact_19 | reverse complement strand
TCCGATCTTAACAAAATATTTATTAAAAATTTATTATTTTTTTCTGAATAAAAAAATATATATTTGCATTCTCAAATTTTTAATGGTTTATTAAAACAAAAAGATATGACTAAAGCTGATATTGTTAATGAAATTAGTAAAAATACCGGCATAGAGAAGTTGGTTGTTCAAAAGTCGGTAGAATCCTTCATTGAGATTATAAAAAAATCTTTGGAGAATGGAGAAGGTGTTTATTTAAGAGGTTTTGGCAGTTTTATTATTAAAACTCGTGCACAAAAAACCGCAAGAAACATTTCTAAAAATGTAACAATTACAATACCTGCTCATAAAATACCATATTTTAAACCAGCAAAAGTGTTTGTTGATTCAGTTAAAAATAATAATTAAAAATTAAAGTTATGCCTAGCGGAAAGAAAAGAAAAAGGCACAAGATGGCCACTCATAAAAGAAAAAAACGTCTGAGAAAAAACAGACATAAAAAGAAAAAGTAAACAATTTATTTTAAGAACTGTTATAATCAAACCTTTAGTAGACTAAAGGTTTGATTTGTTTTAATTGATGAAGATGGCAGAAGAAGCAAAGCTTGATATTCAGAGTGAATTGTATATTGATGTTAACAATTCTCAAATCAATATAGCTTTACTACATAATAAAAGGCTGGTTGAGCTTACTCAGGACCATTTGAATGTTGAATTCGGAGTTGGTGATATTTATCTCGGGAAAGTAAAAAAACTAATGCCTGGATTAAATGCTGCTTTTATTGATATAGGTTATAAAAAAGATGCATTCTTGCATTATTTGGATTTGGGTCCTGGTTTTCAAACATTGAATAAATTTCTGCATCTTGGATTATCCAATAAAAATAAGAACATAAACATCAATAAAATTAAACCAGAAGCAGATATTGATAAAAACGGAAAAATAACTGATGTCTTAACTGTTGGTCAGTATATACTTGTTCAGATTGCAAAAGAACCTATTTCAACAAAAGGACCCCGACTTACTTGCGAAATTTCTATTCCGGGAAGATACATTGTTTTATTACCTTTTAACAGAAGAATATCTGTATCACAAAAAATAAAGTCTATTGAGGAAAAAACCAGATTAAAAAAACTGATCGAAAGCATTAGTCCCGAAAATCATGGTATTATTGTACGTACTGTTGCCGAAAATAAAATGGTAGCAGAACTTGACAAAGAACTTAACTTGCTTTTAAACAGATGGGAAAACCTATATAAAAAGCTCGAAAATGCGAAACCACCTATGCTTTTGATGAGCGAGGTTACTCGTACAACCGCTATATTACGAGATATGCTTAATTCTTCATTTAATCAAATAGTGGTTAATGACGAAATTACTTACAACGAAATCCTTAATTTTATAGAAGATATAGCTCCCGAAAAGAAAAAAATTGTAAAACTTTACACAGGTAAAGAACCTCTTTTTGATAATTTCGGGATAACAAAACAAATAAAATCCTCCTTTGGAAAAACCGTACCACTAAAAAACGGAGCTTATCTCATTATAGAACATACCGAGGCTGCTCATGTTATTGATGTTAATAGCGGAAACCGTTCTAATTCCGAACAAGACCAGGAAGCTAATGCTACAGAAGTTAATATTATTGCTGCCATTGAAATTGCTCGTCAGTTAAGATTGAGAGATATGGGCGGAATTATAATTGTTGACTTCATTGATATGCACGATGAAAAAAATAAGAAAAAAGTTTATGATACAATGAGGGAAGCAATGGAAACGGATAGAGCAAAGTTTCAGATAACTCAGCTAAGTAAGTTTTGCCTTATGGAAATTACCCGTCAACGTGTGAGACCTGAAACCGAAATCTCTACAGCTGAATCTTGTCCTACATGTAATGGTACAGGAAAGGTTTGGGCTACAATAAATATTGTTGACGAAATAGAAAATAACCTTTCATATTTGAAAAATAAAAATTCATCTAAATCTCCTATTATAATAAAAACTCACCCATTCGTTCATGCTTATTTGACAAAAGGATTTTTTAATTCTATACGTAAACAATGGCAAAAAAAATATAAATGCAAGCTTCAAATCATGCCAAATATGGATTATACCTTAATGGAATACCATTTTTTTACGGCTGATGAGGAACAACTATATTAGTAACCATAAAATTATCAAATATGAAGTATCAAAAAAAATTATTAGGTTTTTCTGCATTAATTGCAGGATTACTTTTTTCGGTATTTAGCTTTTCGCAAATGGAAAATCCCGTAAATTGGAAATTTTCTACCGTTCAGCTGGATGAGAAAACTTATAATCTCATCATAGAGGCTACAATCGAAAAAAAATGGCACTTGTATTCTCAATTTTTTGATGCAGGAGGTCCAATGCCCTTGCAATTTAATTTCAAAGAATCCCCGGATTATAAGTTGGTTGGGAATGTTACCGAAACCCCAAATCCTAAAGAAGAATATGATGATGTATTTGAAATTAATGTGAAGTACTTTGAAAAATACGCAAAATTTGTTCAAAAGATTGAAGTATTAACCGATAAGGGCTTTAATGTTAAAGGTGTTGTTGAAGGTCAGGCTTGTTTCGAAGACGGTAAATGTATTCCTGTTACTGCAGATTTGAATTTTCCGATTAACGGGGGAGGAGAGGAAACTTCAGATGTTGAAGAAAATTTAGGAACAAAAACTGAAACTCCTATTTTGGTCACTGAAAATAGATTTAAACATGAAGAAAACGCGAATAAAAAATCTTTGTGGGGATTTTTCTTTATTTCTTTATTGTTTGGTATTATCGGCATTCTTACTCCTTGTGTATTCCCGATGATTCCCATGACAGTTAGCTTTTTTATGAACAAATCTGAAAGTCGTTCGAAAAATTTATTAAAAGTGGGAATTTTCGGATTTTCAATAATGTTGCTTTATGGACTTGTTGGTGTAATAGTTTCTCTAACTTCGGCAGGGGCTAATTTTACTACGGTTTTGAGTACTCACTGGATACCGAATTTAATTTTCTTTTTATTGTTTATAGTTTTTGCAGCTTCTTTGTTTGGTTTATTTGAATTTGTTATGCCATCAGGTCTTGCAAATAAAGCTGATGCTCGTGTTGATAAGGGTGGATTAATAGCAGCCTTTTTCTTGGCACTTACAACTGTTATAGTCAGCTTTTCTTGCACAGGTCCAATTATTGGAGCACTACTTGTAAAAGCAGCATCCGGAGATGTTCTTGAACCTACAGTAGGGATGTTTGGATTTGGATTAGGTTTTGCTTTGCCGTTTACAATCCTTGCACTCGCTCCCGGCTTAATGAAAAAAATGCCTAAATCAGGAGGCTGGCTTAACTCTGTCAAAGTTGTAATGGGATTTATTATTCTTGCATTTTCGTTAAAATATTTTTCCAATATTGACCAAAGTTATAACCTCGGTTTAATGAGCAGGGAATTTTATCTGGCAATTTGGATAGTAATTTTTGTTTTAATGGGATTCTATTTGTTGGGAAAAATAAAATTCAAACATGACAGTGATGTTCACCATGTGGGATTCTTTAGATTGCTTTTGGCAATGTTTTCGTTTATTGTAGCTTTATATTTATTCCCCGGAATGTTCGGTGCAAATTTAAGTAGCGTTTCAGGATTGATTCCGCCAAAAACGTCTCAAAATTTTGATTTAACTATTAATTCAACCACTATAGCAACAGATGAATCTGAACTTTGTGAGACACCAGAATTTTCTGATAAAATGCACCTTGCTTATGGTATGAAAGGATATTTCTATTATGATCAGGCTTTTGAATGTGCAAAGTCGCAAGATAAACCGGTATTATTATATTTCACAGGTCACTCTTGTGCTAATTGTAAAGAAATGCAGGCCTCAGTTTGGGATAACGACAAGGTTAAGGAAATTTTTAATAACGAACTTGTCTTAGCAGCTTTATATGTTGACGAGAGATCTGTTATATTACCAAAACCAAAACAATTTATTTCGTCAAGAGATAAAAAACTTAAACAAAAACTTGGCGAAGCAAATGCCGATATAGAAATCGTTAATTTCGAAACAAACACTCAACCTTATTATGTATTAATTAGTCCTGATGGTAAAGTTCTCACTAACCCAATTGGATATAATACTAATGCTGAAGAATTTCTTAAGTTCTTACGCGATGGAATTGAAGAATTTAAGAAAATCAAAGAACTAAATGAATAAAAAAAGGGGGAGATTTTCCCCTTTTTTTTTGCCAACTTTACAAAAAAATATAAACATAAATCTTCAAAGCAATTATTGTGTTTCTAATTTTTGAAATTCATATTCAAAATTATGTTGTTATTTTTTTTAATAGGAATAACTAATCAGCTATATTCTTTTATTACCTGTATTAATTAAAAGTGTTTTAAAATTTATATGTTAATTTTTTTTAAGCAATTAAAATTCATATTCAAATTTATGTTGTTAGAATTTAGCCGAGATTTAAAAAGAACCAATGGAAATTTTTGTTGTTACAGGTTCATGAATTTTTACTTTGAGGATTCATATTCAAAATTATGTTGTTAAATTTTTTTATAAAAATTAAACTTTACGATATGCAATTAAAAACATTGAAGCTATAGTGATTGATCTTGGTACTTTTATTGAAAATGTATTTATGAAATTTTTCAAATACGGTGAAGCTTATAATTAGAACTTTTAAAATTAAAAGCATATAAATTCAGATTATTTACCTGAATTTATATCAGAAAAAATTATACTTGTTATGTTAAAGAAAAAAAGTATTAAGATAAAATTTAAAAATTCATTTTTTATAAATGAATTGCTTCATTATGAGCAGCAGCTGCAGCTTCCATAATTGCTTCAGAAAGACTGGGATGAGGATGTATTGATTTAATTAAATCTCTGGCCTTGCCTTTCAGTTTTTTCATAACAACCATTTCTGCAATCATTTCTGTGATATTGTCGCCTATAAAGTGTGCTCCAAGTAATTCGTCAGTATTAGCATCGAACAAAAGTTTTACAAAACCATCTTTATTTCCTGAGGCAGCAGCTTTACCGGAAGCGACAAACATAAATTTTCCAACTTTGTATTCAATGTTTTTTTCTTTCAGTTGTTTTTCTGTAAAGCCAACGGATGCTATTTCGGGAACGCAATAAATACATGAAGGAATATTATTGTAATCAATAGGTTCGGGTTTAAGACCGGCAATATTTTCAACACAGCAAATTGCTTCTGCTGATGCCACGTGTGCTAATGCCGGACCTGGAATAACATCTCCTATTGCAAAAACACCTTCAATGTTTGTTCTGTAATATTCGTCAACAATTATTTTACCGTATTCTGTTTTTACACCTAATTCTTCTAAACCAATATTTTCAATGTTTGCAGTTACACCTGCTGCTGATAAGACAACATCACATTCAATACTTCCTTCTCCTTTTTTATCAGTGTAATGAACCACGCATTTATTATCAATAACTTCTGCCTTATTTACAGCTGTTGAAGTCATTATTTTTATTCCAAGTTTTTTAAATGATCTGGCAAGTTGCTTTGAGACTTCTTCATCTTCGAGGGGAACAATTTCCGGAAGATATTCTATCAAAGTAACATCTGTCCCCATAGAGTTGTAGAAATACGCAAGCTCGGTTCCAATAGCTCCACTGCCAATGACTACCAAGCTTTCTGGTAATTTTTTTAAACTCAGGGCTTCGCGATAACCTATAATTTTTTCACCGTCTTGTTCTACTCCTTTTAAATTTTTACTTCTTGCTCCGGTTGCTATTATTATTTTATCGGCTTCAATAAATTCAATACTACCATCAGCCTTTAATACTTCAATCTTTTTGTCTTTAGTGAGTTTGCCAAATCCGTTTATGAGTGTAATTTTATTTTTTTTGAAAAGAAAATCTATACCTTTGCTCATGTTAGAAGCTACTTGTCGGCTTCTTTCAATAACTTTTTCGAAATCCGCCTTAAAATCTCCTGAATTAACTATTCCATAATCTTCGGAATGTTTGAAATAATTTAATATTTGAGCACTTTTAAGTAACGCTTTGGTAGGAATACATCCCCAATTCAAACAAATTCCACCTGTTTCAGCTTTTTCAATTACTGCTGTGTTCATCCCAAGTTGTGAGGCTCTGATTGCGGCAACGTAACCGCCCGGACCGCTTCCAATTACTACTAAATCAAATTTCATATTTTTCATTTTTTTTTAGACAGACATAAAATTTTTTAAAATTTTTTCAAAATAAACATTTTTTTCTGTAAAATTGTTTATATTTACGCAGCGAAAAAATAAACACATCATAAACTGAATTATATGGAAAAATGCATTTTGGTACCCTTCGATTTCAGTAATGAAGCTAATTATGCTCTTGATCACGCTTTTCAGTTAGCTCGCATTCCTCAGTATCCTATACACATGTTGTTTGTTGTTGATAAAGAGTCGAAAATAGCTGATTGGCAGGAAGAACTTCAAAAAATTGCTGATGAATATGCAAAAAAATATAATTATCCAAAGTTTATTGCAGTGGTTAAAGCAGGGAATCTCTTTAAAACTATTTATAATTACGGCGTTGAATCTAATGCTTATGTTGCAGTTATGGGAACTCATGGATTAAAAACAATAAACCGTGCAATGAAAGTTATTAAAGGCTTTGTTAAGATTCCTTTTATTCTTGTACAGCGCCCTTTGAACTACGGTGATTATGATAAGATTTGTGTTCCGATTGACGGCAACAAAAAATCCAGAGCAAAATTTCTTTGGGTTAAATACTTGAATCATCTTTTCGAAAGTAAAGTATATATAGTTTATCCCGAAGAAAAAGATTCGATGGAAAGAGAAAACATAAACAGAAATATTCTGTTTGCAACTTCTATTTTCGCTGATGACGGGATTGATTTCGAAGCTAAATCCCTACCAAAAGAAAATTATGCGGATAATCTTTATGATTACATGGCAGAAATTCAACCTGATATTGTTTTATTTATGACCGATAAATACAAAGAACACATTACAAAATTAAAACGCCCGCGAAATATTGAATTGTACAAAAAAATTCCTATTATGTGTGTTAATCCTCGTACTGATATTGTTAAACTTGGCGGATTTAGTTATTAGAATGTTGACCTAAATAATTTAGCCTCCTATATGGAGGCTTTTTTATTATGAACATTTCCCATTTTTGGTTTGAATTCAGTGGAATAATATTTTTTCTTTCTATCTTTTTAAAACCCAAATATGATTTCTTAACAATTTGATTTTATTCTCTTCTTCGAGTTGTTTTAATTGTCTGCTTATTACTTCTCTGCTTGAATTGAGCTCGTTTGCAATTTCTTGATGAGTCATCCTTATAATTCCTGAAGATTTTTCTGAACGTATAACAAGAAATTTTAAAAGTCTGTCTTTTAAATTCAAAAACGCAATACTGCTTATATTATCAATTAATTCGTCGAATTTTTTTCTGTAATTATCAAAAACAAATGCTCTCCAAACTTTATAATTAGCAATCCAATTATTCATTAGTTGTGCAGGAATAGCAAAAAACTCAACATCAACTGCAGCAACGGCATGCAGATTTGATTTATTATTATTTATGCAACACGATACCGACATTGCACAAATATCACCTCGATATAAAGAATATAAATATAAACTATTCCCATAAGAATCAACTCTGAAAATTTTTATCTCACCCTTTGTTACTAATGGAATATAATTTAATATATCTCCCTGTTTTATAATTTCAGTACCTTTTGGATGGTCAAGAAGTTTTGCATTATTCATAAGTTCGGTGAGGAACTTTTCATCATTAAGTTGAGGAAAAATTTGTTTTAAAACTTCAATCATTTTATTGTATTTTAACGAAATAATAATTCGAAAATATTAATAAAAAAGGAATTTTTTTTTATTTTTGAAAAAATTTTTAACACGTTAATAACTAAAAATAAAAAGACACATGACAAAGATTAAAAGAGTTTATACCTTCGGAAACAAAGAAGCAGAAGGTGATGGCAAAATGAAAAACTTGCTTGGCGGAAAAGGAGCAAACCTTGCTGAAATGAATTTAATTGGAATACCAGTTCCTCCGGGTTTTACAATTACTACAGAAGTGTGCACTGAATATAACCAGTATGGCAAGGAAAAGGTGGTTGAATTACTAAAAGAAGAAGCTGAAGCCGCGATTAAAAAAGTTGAATCCATTATGGGTTCAAAATTTGGTGATGAAGAAAATCCGTTGTTAGTTTCTGTTCGTTCGGGAGCAAGAGTTTCTATGCCCGGAATGATGGATACTGTTTTGAATTTAGGTTTAAATGACAAAGCAGTTATCGGAATTGCAAAGAAAACCGGCAACGAACGATTTGCATGGGATTCTTATCGTAGATTCATTCAAATGTTTGGTGATGTTGTGATGGGCATGAAACCCGAAAATAAAGAAGATCATGACCCATTCGAAGAAATTCTCGACGAAATTAAACATAACAAGGGCGTTCAGAATGACACAGATTTGAGTGTTGAAGATTTAAAAGAAGTTGTTACAAAATTTAAAGAAATTATTAAAGTTAAAACGGGAAAAGATTTCCCGACAAACCCATGGGATCAATTATGGTCGGCAATTATGGCTGTTTTTGATTCATGGCAAAATCCTCGTGCAAAATATTATCGTGCCTTAAACCAGATTCCAGAAGAATGGGGAACTGCTGTTAACGTTCAAGCAATGGTGTTCGGAAATATGGGTAATAGCAGTGCTACAGGCGTCGCTTTTACACGTGATGCAAGTACAGGCGAAAATATTTTCAACGGTGAATATCTAGTTAACGCTCAGGGCGAAGACGTCGTTGCTGGGATTCGCACACCTCAGCAAATTACTCTTGAAGGTTCCAGAAGATGGGCTGTTCTTGCTAACATCAGCGAAGAAGAAAGAAAAGCTAAATATCCTTCACTAGAAGAAACTATGCCTGAAGCTTATGCAGAACTATTTGCTATTCAAAGAAAGCTCGAAGAACATTATCGTGACATGCAGGATATAGAGTTTACCATACAGGAAGGTAAACTTTGGCTTTTGCAAACACGTAATGGTAAACGTACAGGTGCTGCTATGGTTAAAATTGGCATGGATTTGTTGCGTGAAGGTAAAATTGATGAAAAAACTTTAGTATTACGCCTCGAACCAAATAAATTAGATGAATTATTACATCCTGTTTTCGATAAAGCCGCCATTAAAGCCGCTAAAGTAATGGCAAAAGGATTGCCGGCCTCTCCTGGAGCAGCAACAGGTCAAATTGTTTTCTTTGCTGACGAAGCTAAAAAGTTTCCAAAATCAATTCTAGTGAGAATCGAAACTTCTCCAGAAGACCTTGAAGGTATGAATATTGCTCAAGGAATTCTTACTGCCCGCGGAGGTATGACTTCTCACGCTGCTGTTGTTGCCAGAGGTATGGGTAAATGTTGTGTTTCAGGTGCCGGTTCTATTAAAATTGATTATAAAAACCGCACTCTCGAAATGAACGATAAAATTTATAACGAAGGCGACTGGATTTCTCTTAACGGTTCTACAGGAGAAGTTTATGATGGAAATATCAAAACTATTGATCCTGAACTTAGTGGTGATTTCGCCGAAATTATGAAACTCGCCGATAAATATACTCGCATGAAAGTTCGTACTAATGCCGATACCCCATACGATGCCAAAGTAGCAAGAGAATTCGGAGCACAAGGTATTGGACTTTGTCGTACAGAACACATGTTCTTCGAAGGGGAAAGAATCAAAGCTATGCGTGAAATGATTCTCGCTACTACCGAAGAAGGACGTCGTAAAGCTTTGGATAAATTACTTCCATATCAAAGAGCTGACTTCGAAGGTATTTTCGAAGCTATGCAAGATCTGCCGGTAACTGTAAGATTACTTGACCCTCCTTTACATGAATTCGTGCCTCACGAAGAATCTAATCAAAAAGAAATGGCCGAAGAAATGGGAATTAGCATCGAAGAAGTAAAACATATCGTTGAAAGCCTTCACGAATTTAACCCAATGCTCGGACATCGTGGTTGTCGTTTGGGTAATACATATCCCGAAATTACCGAAATGCAGGCTAGGGCTATTATCGAAGCTGCAGTTAATCTCAAAAAACGCGGTATAAATGCTATTCCTGAAATTATGATTCCTCTCACAGGAACTGTTCAGGAAATGAAAATGCAGGAAAAAATTGTTAGAGATACTGCCGAAAAAGTATTTGCTGAAAAAGGCGAAAGAGTTGACTATCTCGTTGGTACTATGATCGAAGTTCCAAGAGCTGCTTTGGTTGCCGATAAAATAGCAGAACATGCCGAATTCTTCTCTTTTGGAACAAACGACCTCACACAAATGACATTCGGATATAGCCGCGATGATGCCGGAAAATTCTTACCAATTTATTTACAAAAAGGCCTTCTGAAAAATGATCCTTTCCAGATTCTCGATCAGGAAGGTGTTGGGCAACTTGTTAGAATGGGTACCGAAAGAGGACGCCAAACACGTCCGAATTTGAAAGTTGGTATTTGCGGAGAACACGGTGGAGAGCCATCATCGGTTGAATTCTGCAATTCTGTGGGTATGGATTATGTTTCATGCTCGCCTTTCAGAGTTCCTATCGCTCGTCTTGCTGCTGCTCAAGCAAATTTAAAACAATCTTAATTCAATATTTTTTTAAGAGCTTCAGGCTTGCCTGAGGTTCTTTTTATTTAAAAAATTAACTATGGAAATAACAGGAAAACTTATTTCAAAATTACCTCCAATAACAGGAGAGGGTAAAAATGGTCAGTGGAAAAAACAGAATTTCGTTATCGAAACAATTTCTGATTTCCCCAAAAAGATTTGTTTTGTTGTTTGGCAAGATAAAGCAGATTTAAGTAGTGTTGTAGAATCTGATATAGTAAGAGTTTATTTTGATATAGAAAGTCGTGAATATAACGGTAATTGGTTTACTGATTTAAAATGTTGGAAAATTGAACTTGACAAACCCGGAACAGGAGAACAATATCAACCACCTGCTTTTCTCAATACAGAGGATATAAATATTGTTGATATTGATATTGAGAATGATCCGGGAGATGATTTGCCTTTTTAACTAAACTTTTTTAGAGCTAGATTGTTATTAAAACAAAAATAAAAATATGGATATTCTGGAATTAATTAAAAAACGCCGTAGCCCAAGAGGTTTTTGGGACAAAGATATAAGCGACGAAGATCTCGAAAAACTTTTTGAAGCAGCTCGTTGGGCAGCATCATCTTATAACAGCCAGCCGTGGAGATTTATTTATGGCAAAAAAAGTAAAAATCCCGAAGTATTTGATAGTATTTTTAGCATATTAACGGAGTTTAATCAAGCTTGGGCAAAGGCGGTTCCTGTTTTAATCTTATCTATGGCCACAAATAAATACGAAGCTAATGGTCAGGATTATAAGCACTCCTGGCATGATTTAGGTTTAGCTGTGGCTAATATCGCTTTAACTGCCGAATCATTAGGTTTTAACGTTCATATAATGGGAGGTTTTGATGCTGATAAAGCTCGAGAAATTTTTAATATTCCCGATAATATTGATCCTGTTTCCGTTATTGCATTAGGTTATGGAGGACTTCCAGGCAATTTGCCTCTTGATATTTATAAAATGGAAATTGCTCCAAGAATCCGTAAAGAAATATCTGAATTTGCTTTCGATAAGCCTTTTACTAAAATTTAATGATTTTTAGTCAAATTATAGTTATAAAGTTTATTACTTATAATTTTATTTAAGAGTATTTTGTTACTTAATACAAAAAAAAGCCACAATTTGTGGCTTTTTTTTAGAATGTTTAATGAATATTTTATTTTTCATCTACTTCTGTAGATAGATTAACAAATTTTCTTTGAATAAGTTCTTTACCAGTATTATTTATTCCACTTGATTTAGTTGTGGTAGTTGTTTTTAATTCGCTGGATATAACAATTATTTCTTCTGGAAGAGATTTAATTTCAGCAGCTTTTACTTCAACTTTTCCAGAATTTATAGATTTTAAGTTATTATCTGTTTCTTTAATTTCAGTTTCTGTATCCGGAGGAGTATCGAATCTTAATTGTGAGCCATCCCACCACATTGGAGTACCATCGTTTTGAGTATCACTATCGTTATGCAGATATGTATCGAGACGGGAATCAAATTCTTTTGAAAGAATTTCTTCAGGAATAACCGGATTTTCGTAACCTTTACGAACTCCTACAGCTATCCAGCTAAATGTTAGATCTTTCTGGGAATCCTGAGAGTCATCAATTACTGTAAATTCGGTTGCTGATACCTGTTGCAAATACAATAATGCCGGACGTCCCATAGGACTTACTGTTACTATTATTGGTTCTTCTTCCGAAACCAATTCTGAGAATTCTTTTTTGAATTTAATAGTAATTTTTCCATTTGTCATTTTTGCAACTCCTCGGTCCAGAATGTCAACACTCGTTGATGTTGGAACATACGTGGCAATTCTTGTTTCGGACTGTGGAACATCTTGTACTTGAGTGATTACATTATTAGTGATTTGTTTTCCATCAACATAAATTGCATATCTTTCTCCTTTAACTGCCATACCGTAAATCTGTCCTCTGAATACCGATCCGAATAAACTCCCAAATCCTGCTACACCAACTCCATTCCAAACATTATTATTGCTCTTTCCACCTCCTGAAGCATAAGCCGACGAGCCGTAAACTCCGTTGAATCCTCCTCCACTGTTCCTATATCCTAAAATACCCCAAGAGTTTGGAAGACTAGAGGACGATGAGCCTCCTATAACACCCCCATGCCTGTTAGCATCATTAAATGCATATCCACCTACTCCAAAATTATATGCATTCCCCCAATAATTATAGCCAACTATTGCAATTCTTGTATTATTCATTCCATAGTTGTCACCTGAAACATTATTGTTTCTATAACCATAAACAGCATAAGAATTAGCACCTCCTCCAGTATTTTGACCATATACACCAATACTTGTACCTGTTCCTGATGATGTGCCAAAAATTCCTATACTATTAGTTCCGGAAGATTGTCCTTGAACCCCAACACCAGTGGCATTGTTGCAGGCAGCTATTAATCCTTTCCCATTATTTATCGAGGCATCTGTAAAAGCTGAAATTGATGTGTTTGAGTAGTAATCATTACCAGTACCTCCTAAATTAGCCTTAATAGTAGCACCAGCAGTTTGATTATTTCTTGCATCTAATGCAAAGCCTTGAGAACTTCCGTCATTTGAAGCAGTATTTGCAAAATATCCTGCTGTACCTGTAGCATAAGTTGCTTCTCCGGCAACGCTCCATCCTTGAGCTCCATCGGTATAACCATAAACTCCTGTACCGGTTGATGATGCTCCAAAAACTCCAATAGCCAAATCCCCGGTTGGAGCATAACCTATTATACCGGTTCCATTGGTTCCAATTGATTGTCCGTAAATTCCTACTGCACCATTAACATTAGTATAAGCATTAAGAGGATCTGTATATGTTGAATTTGCCAAAGCTGATATTAGGTCACTAGCTCCAATTTGAGTATTAGTACCAAAAAGGTATTGATTCCCTGTGTTAAAATAGCTCATAGCACTACCTCTAAGCACAATATTATCTGTTCCATCAGTACCGAGCATTCTGATAACTCCGTATCCTGGAGCACCGCCACTTGCTCCCATAAATATGCGGGGATTGGTTAATCCATAACCACTAACCTGAAATGCATCTGTAGCAGCAGTGCCATAACCCACCATAACTTGTCCCGAAGAGGTTATTCGCAATCTTTCTGTACTATTAGTTGAAAAACTTAATTGATTAGCACCACTGCGGTACATACCCATTGTTGTATTGCTATTAAAAGAATAAACCGGAGCAGCAGCTGTTCCATCGTTATATGCTAATAATAGCCCGGTATTGGTAACTCTAAAACTGATACTGTTATTTGTTCTTATGTCTAAGGAGACATTATCTGTTGTACCAATAAAGTTTGTTCCTGCAACAGTGCCACTATTACCGGTTAATTGCCAGGCTGTACCCGAAGTTACCGGGGTGCCAAAAGTTCCATCTCCTCGTAATACATCATTAATGTTGCCCGTAAAGTTGGTAACAGCTAAAACCCCGAGACTATTGGTACCTAGTATTGCGTTATTAGGTCCAGATGAATAAGTATTAAATCTTATACGTCCTTCTACATGAAATTTAATTGTATCTCCAAATGATGTGTACGGAATTGTTCCAACCCCAACTCCACCAGTTTTAATAACACAAAAAGCTAAATCTCCATTGCTTTCTTCAACTTTTAAAATGTAATCATCTGCAGCTTGTAATGAAGAACGCCCTCTAATTCTAAAATCAATGTCATCACTAACAGGCGAATTAAAGTAAAATCTCTGATTTTTACTTATTCGAATGACTTCTGTGTTATTGGTTTTAATAACAAAATCTTGATTATCGGTAGTTCCAATAAAATTTATGTTTGGATCAGTTCCGCTGTTACCTGTAGTTCTCCAAGCTAAATTGTTTACTGGTTCAAAAGAACCGTTGCCCAATAAAACATCAGAAGCATTACCTGTAAAGTTGGTAATGGATAAATCTCCGGTATTGTTTGTACGTAGAAAAGCCCCATAAATACCAGAGGTATAATTACCAAATCTTACTGTACCGGTTGTGTGTAACTGCGCTGCCGGTGAAGTTGTGCCTAACCCAACATTTCCATCACTGCGGACATACATTCTGCTTGAGCCATTCGCATCAAGGTTTAAAATGTATGCATCATTTGCTGTTCTTGTTGTTGAAATTAACACTCCATGGGCATTTGCTGAGTTTGCAGTGTTTCTAAATCTTGCAACTCTGTTTGTGCCATTAAAAGCTACATCTATTGTATGTGCCGGGGTTGCTGTTCCAACTCCCAGTCTCGAATTTGTATTGTCCCAGTACAAATTTGCATTCGAACTTAATGAATTTGTACCATTCCAAAATGCTATTCGAGTAGCGGTACCATTTCCGATTAAACTTTCCCCCTGAACTGATAATCTTACCCAATTACTCCCATCGTAATAATAAAATCCGGGATTATTGTTAGTTTGATAAATCACCAATCCCGTAGCAGGATTACTGATTGCATCTCGCTGAGCCTGCGTCATTCGCGGTATAAGAACTCCTGAATTTGTTGACGAAACATCAAGCATAGCTGAAGCATCAGGATTAGTTCCCAAATTGTTTATTGCAACTCCTTGAGAATTTGCTTCATAATAAAATAAAACTGTAAAAGCTAATTGCAATAATGAAAAAAGTAGAAATTTTTTCATAATTACCAGATTTTTATATTTAACTAATAACGCAAATTTATAGAAAAAGTTTACGTAAATTTATTAAAAATCTAAAATTTTAAGATTTTGAATATAAATAAAAATTTTTAAAATATAAAAAAATATTCTTAAATACTGATAAAAATACCTTTTAGTATAAATTTAGTATTTTTTTTAACATCTTAAATATTCACTGATAATTGCTTTTAAAATAATTAAGGATTAATTATCAACTTTTTTAATCTTCTAATTATTATTAATTAATAGCAAAAAAGCTGTCTGTTCAGGCAGCTTTTTCAGCTTTGTTATTTTTGAATTATAAAGTTTTTTCGTATAATTTGATTGTTCAAATCCTCTATTTCAATAATTTACCAACTATTTTCGAGAAAATCTATGCTGAAACTTGTATCTATACTGTTTGAATTTGCTATGTAGCAAAGTTTTACGGTAATATCATATATTGAAATTTTCTTGTTGTGGTTTTAGAGCTGATATTTATTATGGAACTTTGTGATTAGGATAAATAAAAACATTTGTTAAAACTTCGGAATTTATGTCTGTAACAACAACGCAATCTGATAAATCGGAACAAATGTTAAGTGTTATAATTACTGCATAGTTTGCGATAGCATTAGGAGTGAAAATTTGTTGAGTAGCTCCGATTATATTTTCTTGAATAAAACAATCAATCCATTGATATTCTGGATTTTCGGGATATGCAAACAAAATATTATCTGCAATTGAAATATAAGCATTGGGAGTTTGATTTACAATAATTTCCACACTTTCCACTGCTGAACATACTCCACCGTTAAAAACTGTAATATCGGATATTCCTGCATTTGCAATTGAAGCGTTATTTATCACAATTGATGAAGATTGACTTGTGAAATTTACCGGTCCTTGCCATTGATAATTCAAGCCTTCGGATGCTATAAAATTAATAGGTGTCCCGGAACAAACCGGAGAGTTTGTTGAAATATTAACCTGAGGATAGTCTTCGACAACGATGAAATTTGTAGTAACAGCTGCAGTACAACCTGAAGAAGTACTTACCGTAACAAAATAAGTTCCGGAGTTATTTAATTGTGCATTTGGGATTAAAATATTTTGTTGATTTGATGAAAACCGTATGGCCCCGGCCAATCATAAGAATCTCCGCCTGATGCGTTAATAATTAAATCCGAACCTACACAAATAGGACCGTTAAATGTAATAACGGGTACAGGTGAATTCGGACAGGAAATTGTGGCTGCCCAGCCGACATAAGTAACCGAACCAGCTGATATAAATCTTAAGGTTAGAGCTGTACCAGAAGATGTTACAATTCCCGGAGAAATATACCCGGAATAAGTTACAATCAATGGAGCGGTCGTGTTATATCCATCGTAAATATGCAATCTATCAACACTTTCTATTGTAAATTGTTGGAGATTTATCTGTATTACACAACCATCGTTTGCAACAAATGTTACAGTACTGTTTTCATTGTTGGAATAATTAGCATTTTGTCCTCAACTGTGGTAAAAAATTCCCGAACAAGTTGTTATTGTTCCTGAGCTCATGTTGTAGGTTTGAACAATAATTAAATTTACAAAAGCTAATAAAAAGAAACTAATTGATAAAGAAATTTCATAATTAGTTTTTTATATTTAATTACATAAAATTTATACCATCTATCAAATCATTTGCCAATTTTAAAATAATTATTTCATGTAAATGTAATGAAGATTTTTATTTAATTTAACGAATATGAAAATAACATAAATAAGCAAAATTATAGAACAGCGTAATTATTTTATTTAAATAACTTGCTTGTAAGTCTTTTAAAAGAAGTATTAAATATAATTTTATAATAAAAATGTAAAATTTGGTAATAATTTGCTTAATTTCGTTAAGAAAATTTTAACATTTATGGAGAATAATGCAACTATTTGTTAAGACTTTGCGTTTAAATGTTTTGAGGTAATTTTTAATTAGATATTTATGAGAAAAATTTACATTTTATTAGGAATTGTTGTGTTTTTTGCTATTTCAGTTTTTAAATTGCATGCACAACCAAGTCAGGGAGGTACTCCGCCAAGTATTGAATTTGGCATAAAGACCGATTTAGTGGTCAAGGAGTTTGTTCCTGCTCAGAGCTTAAAAACATTGCAAGCTCAGGATTTACAAGATGCTAAACAGGGGCTCCCTATGCGAGCCGGAGTTTCAGTGCCAGTGGCTAATCTTGGTTTGGACAAAGGAGGAACATGGACACGACTTCCTGATGGCCGAATGATGTGGCAGTCCAGATTGAAATCTTCGGGAGCCAGCTCACTTGGTGTTGTTTTTGAGGATTTTTATATTCCCGAACAAGCAGAGCTGTATTTGTATGATGTAAACAAACGAATGATAATTGGAGCGTTTACCTCAGAAAATAATCATCCAAGTTTACAATTTTCTACACATGTCTTACCCGGTGATGAAATTATTATAGAATACGTTGAACCTTTCAATATTAGTGTTCAGCAGGTTAAACCGCAAAATCCGGATGGAAAAGTAAATGTTTATACAATTAACTCTGAACCAGATAATTATAGATCAAAAGGATCTTTTAGAATTTCTGAATTAATGTACATCTATAATGATAAAATATATAGTCAAGCAAAGGATTTGGGAGATTCAGGTACTTGTGAAGTTAATATAAATTGTTCTCCTGAAGGTGATGGCTATCAGGTTCAGAAGAGGGGTATAGCAAGAATTCTTTTTAGAGAAGGAGCTAATTGGTATTATTGTTCAGGTACACTTATTAATAATACAGCGAATAACGGGCAGCCGTATTTCTTAACAGCATACCATTGTGGAGCCTCTGCTTCAGCTGCCGATAAAAACGTATGGCAATTTTATTTTAACTATGAAAGGCCAGGATGTGCAAATACAGGAACCCCACCTAACAACATGATTACTGGTTGCACGATGAAAGCAAGTGGAGATATTTCCGGTGGTAGTGATTTACAATTAGTAATGTTAAATACAACACCTTCGCTTAGCTGGAATCCATATTATAATGGTTGGGATAGAAACGCTACAGGTTCAGCAGGTGGAGTTGGTATTCACCATCCATCAGGTGATGCAAAGAAAATTTCTACTTACACAGGAACTCCCGGAACTGGAACATGGTCAGGTGGTGCTACCAATGCACACTGGACTTTGAGTTGGGCAACAACCACTAACGGATCAGGTGTTACTGAAGGTGGCTCATCCGGTTCTCCATTATTTAGAGGTTCAAATAAGTATGTTATTGGAACTCTAACAGGTGGATCTTCACAATGTGGAGGACCTATGGGTACAGATTATTATGGAAAAATGTCTTATCACTGGGAATCCAATGGCACAACAGATGATAAAAAATTACGTCCATGGCTTGATCCACTAGGTACAAATCCAACAACTTGTCCGGGTTTTGATCCAAATGCTGTTTCTGCTCCTCCCGTAGCAGATTTTAATGCTACTCCGACAACTGTAACTGCCGGTACTCCGGTTCAATTTACTGATCTATCATCAAATGTACCTACAGAATGGGAGTGGTCTTTCCCGGGAGCATTTCCTTCAACTTCGACTTTACGTAATCCTAGTGTGACTTATGCTACCCCAGGAACTTACACAGTTACTTTAACTGCAAGAAATTCTTATGGCGAAAACACAAAAGTTAGAACTGATTATATTACTGTAAATGCATATTCAGCTCCTTCGAGCCCTATAACAATAGGTACCGGTACGACAAGTGGAGGAGTAATCCCTTTGGGTAAAAGTAATACAGTATATTGGATAGCAAGCGCTTCAATTTATCTTTCAAGCGAAATAGGAGGTTCTTGCAGAATCAACCAAATAGCATGGAGGCCATCTGCTGCCAGAACAGATACCAGAAATATTCAAATTTATGTAAAACACACTACTCAGACTGCTTTAACTCAAACTACTGTAAATGATTTGATTGCCGATGCTACTCTGGTTTATGATGGGACATTTGTTCCTAATATAAATGGATGGTTTCCGATAACACTTCAAACTCCTTTCGATTATGTTGCCGGTAATAATTTGATGATTATTACAGTTGTAAATGCTACTGCAGGAAATGCACAATCTAACTGTTATTATACTTCCTCAACAAATAGACATCAACAATGGACAGGAACATCAAATGATATTTTAACAGCTAACGGAACAGTAAACTCTAATCGTCCAAATGTTCAGCTTTTTGTTTCCGGCTATACTGCACCGGTAGCTAATTTTGCAGGTCTTAATCCTGTTTTTTCGGAAGATTTTGAAGGGACAACTTTTCCTCCTACCGGTTGGTTAGTTAATAATGTTGATGGAGGAGGTACCACTTGGGAAAGTTCTACTTCTTTCAATCACACCCAAAACGGTTCAAAATCTGCAGCTCATCAATATTCAGCCGTGGGATTACAAGACGGATGGCTTATTAGTCCTCAAATTACTAGTTTACCTGCTAATACATCCCTTTCTTTTTGGTCATATAATGAATATCATACGTATTATGGAGGTACATCTCAAGGCAAAAATTCAGTTTTAATTTCAACTACAAATACCAATCCTGCAAGTTTTACAGAAATATGGAGTCCTTCATCGGTAACTGCTTCTTGGGAACAAACTACATTAGATTTGTCAGCGTATTCAGGACAGAATATTTATATTGCCTTTAGATATCAAGGAAATGATGCTCATAATTGGTTTATTGATGATATTCTTTTGGGAAGCTTAAATTACACACAAATCAACACTTACGAAGGTGATCCTATTACAATATATGATATGTCCTCAAATATTCCAACATTGTGGGAGTGGACTTGTCCAGGATCAACAACACCTTCAGGAGTAACTACTCAAAATGCAAATTTATTGTATAATGTTGCAGGACAATATAATGTAACATTAAGAGTTGGAAATCCGGCAGGTCAAAATACCAAAACAGTTAATAATTTTGTTAATGTAATTGGAAGACCACCAATTTCTAATTTTGTAGGTGTTGGTAACCTAAAAAATATATATGGACAGCCTTTTATTCCAAGGGGTGGAACAGTTGATTTTATAGATCGTTCTCAACGAGTACCTACAAGCTGGAACTGGACATTCGAAAATGGAAGTCCCGCATCTTCTACACAGCAAAATCCTTCGGGTGTTGTTTATAATGTTTTGGGTACTCACGATGTTACATTATATACTGCAAATGCTCATGGAAATAATACTGTATTAGGACAAGATTATGTTATTGTAGGCGGAAAAGATACTTGTACTAATTTTATAGCTACAGATAATCTTACAATTTACAGTTATACAAACGGTTCAATCCCAGGACATGCAGCAGATGCAAGTGGAAAAATCTTTAGGTACGCTGAATTTTTTAATAATAATTACCCTGGTACATTGTACGGATTTGGTATGTATGTTTATCAAGCTCAAGGAACAGGTAAAAATATTACTTTAAAGGTTTGGGACGATAATGGAGGAGTTCCTGGTACAGAATTATATTCAGAAACCAGAGCTATTACATCATTTACTGAAGGAGCATATAATGAGGTAATATTTACAACACCGGTTAGTATTACAGATAAGTTTTATATAGGATGGTTATTAAATTATGATGCTACTCATAACTATACCACACATCAATTTTGTGGGGCAATGGCTGTTTTCCGTGAACAAGATACAGCTTCAACAGGTTATTTTAGCTATGGAAGTGCCACTCCAGGTACTTGGTATTCTTTCCAGAATGGTTTTGGAAATTCAAGTTCACTTTGGATAGATGCAATTTTTGAATATCAAAATGTTGGTCCAAATGTTACTGCTACTGCAAATCCAGATTGTTTAACAGGTTCAGTTACCATCAGTTCCGATGTAACAGCTAATCAAACATTTGTATTAACAGATAACGGAGGTGCAACTTTGCAAACATGGACAGGAAATGCAAATTCATATACTTTTACAGGATTGGCTGATGGAACTTATAGAGGAAAAACAATTAATGGAGGAAATGAATCTGCTTTATCAAATGCTGTAACATTAACAAATTATCCGGCATCTGTGGGAGGAAGTGTTTCCTGTGCTAATTCGCAAATTTGTGAAGGATCAAATACAGGTTTAATATCTTTGTCAGGCCAAACCGGTTCTGTTGTTAAATGGCAAAAGAGACTTAATTTTGGAGCATGGCAAGATATAGCAAATACTAATACAACTTATTCCGAAGTGCCTTCTGCTCCCGGAACATGGGATTACAGAGTCGAAGTTCAAAGCGGAACATGTTCTTCTGCATTTTCTTCTGCTGGAACTATTACTGTTGATCCTGCTTCTAATGGAGGAACACTAAGCGGTCCTAATAATAGTATTTGTATTGGTTCTTCTACAGGAACTATGACTGTTGTAGGATACACTGGAACTGTTCAAAAATGGCAAAAACGATTAAATGCCGGTACTTGGCAAGATATTGTAAATACTAATGATACATATTCGGAAATTCCTTCTTCTGTGGGTACTTGGGATTATAGAGTAGAAGTTAAGAGTGGTCAATGTGCTGTGGCATATTCTAATAACTTTACAATAACAGTAAATGCTTTACCAACCCCGTCAATATCACCTGCGTCAGCAAGTATTTGTGTTGGTGGAAGTACAACCTTAACAGCTAGCGGTGGAACAGGATATAATTGGAGTACAGGAGCCACAACCGCAGCCATTACAGTAAATCCTGCTACTACTACAACATATATAGTAACAGTAACCAATGCAGCAGGATGTACGGCAAGTACAGGAGCAACAGTAACAGTAAATGCGTTGCCTAATCCGTCAATTACACCTGCATCAGCAAGTATTTGTGCCGGTGAAAGTACAACACTAACAGCAAGTGGAGGAACAGTATACAATTGGAGTACTGGAGCCACAACTGCAGCAATTACTGTAAATCCTGCTACTACTACAACATATATAGTAACAGTAACCAATGCAGCAGGTTGTACAGCAAGTACAAGTGCAACAGTAACAGTAAATGCTTTACCAACCCCTTCAATATCACCTGCGTCAGCAAGTATCTGTGTTGGTGAAAGTACTACCTTAACAGCAAGTGGTGGAACAGGATATAACTGGAGTACGGGAGCAACAACAGCAGCAATAACTGTTAATCCAGCTACTACTACAACATATACAGTAACAGTAACCAGTGCAGCAGGTTGTACAGCAAGTACAAGTGCAACAGTAACAGTAAATGCATTGCCTAGTCCGTCAATTACACCTGCATCAGCAAGTATTTGTGTTGGAGAAAGTACAACACTCACAGCAAGTGGAGGAACAGGATACAATTGGAGTACGGGAGCCACAACATCTGCAATCACGGTAAATCCTGCTACTACAACAACTTATACAGTCACAGTAACCAATGCAGCAGGATGTACGGCGAGTACAGGAGCAACCGTAACAGTAAATGCGTTGCCTACTCCATCAATTACACCTGCATCAGCAAGTATTTGTGCTGGAGAAAGCACAACCCTCACAGCAAGTGGTGGAACAGGATATAACTGGAGTACTGGATCCACAACAGCAGCCATCACGGTAAATCCTGCTACTACAACAACTTATACAGTCACAGTAACCAATGCAGCAGGATGTACTGCAAGTACAAGTGCAACTGTAACGGTAAATTCTTTACCGACAGCTTCAATTACACCAGCTTCGGCAAGTATTTGTGTTGGAGAAAGTACAACCCTCACAGCAAGTGGTGGAACAGGATATAACTGGAGTACTGGAGCTACAACAGCCGCAATCACAGTAACTCCAGCTACTACAACAACTTATGCAGTCACAGTAACCAATGCAGCAGGATGTACGGCGAGTACAGGAGCAACCGTAACAGTAAATACGTTGCCTAGTCCGTCAATTACACCTGCATCAGCAAGTATTTGTGTTGGAGAAAGTACAACACTCACAGCAAGTGGAGGAACAGGATACAATTGGAGTACTGGAGCCACAACAGCAGCCATCACAGTAAATCCTGCTACTACAACAACTTATACAGTCACAGTAACCAATGCAGCAGGATGTACGGCAAGTACAGG
>LUZK01000114.1 GCA_001603595.1 Bacteroidales bacterium Bact_19 | reverse complement strand
ATTGATTTTCGTTATAATTAAAAATTTGTTTATTTTGCCAAAAAAGTGAATCTGAAATGAAAATTTCCTGAGATGTTAATAAGTTGTTGATAAAAATAACCGTAAAAAGAATGAATATTTTTTTCATAAAATAAAAAAATTAAAAAAAAAATTAAAAATTTTTAAAAATTTATTTTTTATAACGACAAATTTAATTTAATATTGTAGTTTAGAAATTGGAATTAAAAAAAAATTATTAAAATTGTGCATTGTTAGAACAAAAATAATTATGGTAAAACGTTACATATTATTATTAAGTGCCTTATTCATAGGCAGTTGGACTTTGGTTTTTGCACAGGATCCACATTTTTCGCAGTTTTATGCAAATTCATTGTATCTAAATCCGGCATTTGCAGGATCAGAAAAATGTCCAAGAGTTGCTTTAAGTTATAGGAATCAATGGCCTGCATTAGGACCAACTTACGTTACTTACAGTGCATCTTATGATCAGTTTAGTAATCTGATTCAAGGCGGCGTAGGTTTGCATTTATTAAACGATGTACAAGCCGGAGGTGTTATAAATACCACAATGATTAGCGGGATGTATGCCTATACATTGCCTGTTACTCGTAGGTTTTATGTCGCCGGTGGATTTCAAGTTTCATATATAATGAAATCTATAAATTGGGATTTTATTTTCCCCGACATGATACATCCATTGTATGGACCTATATATTCAACAATAGAGAATCCAGATATTGTAAATCCTCAGAGAAATTATTTTGATTTCTCAGCAGGATTGATTGCTTTTAGTGAAAAAACATTTTTTGGAGTTGCGATTCATCACTTAACTAAACCTTCTGAAAGCTTCTTAAGAGGGAGTGATGCTGTTTTACCAAGAAAATTTACCGGTCATTTCGGAACTGAAATAGACATTAACAGTGCAAACTTTAAAAGAGGAGAATTAAAAATTGCTCCACAATTATTGTTTCATCAACAGGGAGAATTTCAGCAATTTAATTGGGGATTGTATGTTGCCAGAAGAGAAGTTGTTGCTGGTTTTTGGTTAAGACAAAACTTCAATTTCCAATATGATGCTTTTATAATGTTAGTAGGTTTCAGACTAGACAAATTGCGTTTTGCATACAGCTATGACTTAACTGTAAGTAAGTTACGAAATTCCACTTATGGAGCACATGAAGTTTCTTTAGCATATACTTTCACATGTAATCCAAGAGAAAAGAAATTCAGCACAATAAGTTGTCCTTCATTTTAGTTAATTAATAATGAATTCTTTAAATTATCAAAATATGAAAAAGAATATCGTTCTAATAGTTTCAACGATTTTAATGGGAGTATTACTCCTAAGTTCGTGTAAAAAAGAAGTTTCAAGCACTACCGGTTGGAACTACAATGACCCGAATTTCGGAGGTTTTCAAAATCATCCGGGTTATGAACAAGAAACCGGTCCCGGTTTAGTATTTATTGAAGGTGGAACTTTTGCTATGGGTAGAGTGGAACAAGACGTTATGTACGATTGGAATAACGTTCCGCGTCGTGTAACTGTTTCTTCATTTTACATGGACGAAACCGAAATTAGAAACATTGATTACAGAGAATATTTATACTGGCTATCGTATGTTTATGCTTCTGATTACAGATTTTTATATCGCGAAGCATTACCCGATACTCTTGTATGGAGATCAAGATTAGCATACAACGAACCAATGGTTGAATTATATTTACGCTATCCGGCATACGAACAATATCCTGTTGTTGGAGTTAGTTGGGTACAAGCAACAAAATATTGTGAATGGAGAACCGATAGAGTTAATGAACTTATTCTAATGAGAGAAGGAATAATAAGCAAATATCTTGCTCCTCAAGATCAAGCAAAACATTTTAATCTTGATTCTTATTTAATTTATGCAGAAAACTTAGACCTACCTATTGACGAATCAGGTAAAGGCCCTGATGGAAAAATCCAAAACCTTTATGTTGATCCAGCTGTTCTTAAAGCTGGCAAAAAGGGAGGTAAGGTAAACACCGGAGACGACAGAAGATGGGTAAGAATGGATGATGGTATTTTCTTACCACGCTACAGGCTTCCAACCGAAGCTGAATGGGAATTTGCAGCACTTGCTCATATTGGAAATCATTATCGTGAAAGAATTTACGAAAGAAGATTATATCCATGGAATGGTCATTACATTAGAAACGACAGTAGAGGAGTTGAAAGAGGTTTAATGATGGCAAACTCTGTTAGGGGACGTGGTGATTATATGGGTACTGCAGGATATTTAAATGATAAAGCAGATATTACAGCTCCTGTAAAATCATACTGGCCTAATGAATATGGATTATACTGCATGGCAGGTAATGTAAACGAATGGGTAATGGACGTTTATCGTGATCTCACATTTGAAGACATGGATGAATTCAGACCATTCAGAGGTAATGTTTTCACAGAATATCAATTGTTTATTGACCCAAGAACCGGTGACATAGAACTTACTCCGGAAGCAGAAAATTACTTTGATTACACTGGAAAAATTCTAAAAAAACCGGTTAGAGATGAAGCTTGTTTCAGTAGAGAAAATTATACTACTGCAGACAATAGAAATTATCTAGATGGTGACTTAGAATCATTAATCCCAATGGGAAGTGCTGAAAATTATTGGACTAAAGAAGATAAATTTATTCCAGAATCAGGAGCTCCAAAAATATATGATCCAGTAGATCAGAATCTCACTCAAGAAAATATTGGAGAAATATATCCAGGAGCAATTCTTTTAAGCGGTGGTAATGAAATACTTTTACCAAACGGAATTAAAGTAGATTTACAAAATATGACTTATACATTACCAACCGGACATGAAAAAACTGCTGATGGTAATATTATGATGCCTGATGGATCGGTAGTTTTACCCGGTGGTGAAATTCAACTACCCGACGGTAGTATCATTTATCCTGATGTTTTCTTCAAGAAAAGAACCAAAGAAATGTATAAAGAAGGAAATTGGGGCGAATATGGAGAATGGGGTCGTGGACAATATAATCCAAGAAATCCAAAAATAAATAAAGGTGACGGTCCACGAAATACCGCAATGGCTACACTTGTAACTGATCGTTCCAGAGTATTTAAAGGAGGGTCCTGGAAAGATCGTGCTTATTGGATGGTACCCGGAACTCGCCGTTTCTTAGATGAAAAAATGGCTAGAGCAGACCTTGGCTTTAGATGCGCAATGGATCGTGTAGGGTCTCCAACTCTTCCAAAAAAATAATTTAAAAACTTAAAACCCCAAAATTTTGGGGTTTTTATTTATTACTATAATTCTATTTTATGGATAATACAATTTTAAAAATTTACGAAATTTTTAAACAGAGTAAAAGTATAAGCACTGACAGTAGAATTTTAAAAGAAAATTCAATTTTTTTTGCACTTAAAGGAGAAAATTTTGACGGGAACAATTTTGTTGAACAAGCCTTAAAAAATGGTTGTATTGCTGCAGTTTCATCTGATAAATCATTAAAAGACATTCCAGAAGTAATATATGTTGAAGACACACTAATTGCTTTGCAAAAATTGGCGAACTTACACCGTCGCACATTAAATATCCCTATTTTAGCCATCACCGGATCTAACGGTAAAACTACTACAAAAGAGCTAATCTCAACAGTTATGGCTCAAAAATATAGAACTGCAAGTACCTCAGGCAACAGAAATAACCATATAGGAGTACCTCTAACACTTCTATCAATGAACAAAACTGTAGATTTTGGTATTGTAGAAATGGGGACAAGCTCTCCGGGAGAAATAGAAACTCTTTGCAAAATAGCTGAACCAAACTTTGGCCTAATTACGAATATTGGAAAAGCTCACCTCGAAGGACTTGGCTCTTTTGAAGGTGTTATAAAAGAAAAAACTGCTTTATATAATTTTCTGAAATCAAAAAATGGCACTATTTTTTACAATGCCGACAATCCTATCCTGACAAATTCTATTGGAAATTATTCAGGAATTCCTTATGGAAATAACGAAGATAATTTTTGTAGCGGAGAATACTTGGAATTCAATTTGCAAGCTGCTGTAAGGTGGAAAACAAGCACCGAAAACGGTCTTGCAAAATCAAATCTTATTGGCAAATACAATTTCGAAAATATCATGGCTGCTATAACAGTCGGGAATTACTTCGGTGTTCCAGGCACATCTATTGATAGCTCGATTAATTGTTATTTTCCACGTAACAATCGCTCCCAATTAGTAAAAACACAAAGAAACACTTTAATAATAGACTGCTATAATGCCAATCCAACAAGTATGGAAGCTGCAATAATGAATTTATACGACACAAACGAAAAAAACAAAACACTCATACTTGGGGATATGCTTGAATTAGGAAAAGAAAGCGATAATGAACACAAAAAAATATTGCAACTAATAGAAAGTTTGAAATTCAGGAAAGTTTATTTAGTTGGCGATAATTTCAAAAAATCGGAAAGTGATTTTGAATTTCTTTTTTTTAATGATGTACAGGAACTAAATAAAGTCCTCTCAAAACATCCAGAATCCGGAAAATTTATTTTAATCAAAGGTAGTAGAGGAATTAAATTGGAAAAATGCATTGATTATCTATAAAATTTATACCTATTAATTTAATTTTTTAATACACATGAAATTCTTAAACAGAGAGATAAGTTGGTTGTATTTTAATTCAAGGCTTATACAAGAAGCATTAAATCCTGAAGTACCATTGCTGGAACGTATCAGATTTTTAGGAATTTATTCAAATAATTTAGATGAATTTTACAAAGTTAGAGTAGCTTCTTTACTTCGTTTAATGGAGTTTAATAAGAAGAATTATCCGGAAAAAGTTAAAGAAAATGAACAATTGCTTAACTCAATATATTCGTTCATTCAGAGTAAACAAATTGATTTTAACAGAGCAAAAGAGTTTAATCTTAAAGAACTTGAAAAAAAAGGAGTTTTTTTAGTCAACGAAACTGAATTAAATAATGAACAACGTGATTATCTAATAAACTATTTTCATGAAAATATTTTATCTATTCTTCCAATAATTAGACTAACTATATCCTCAGATTTAAGTAATTTAAGTGATGGAAGCATTTATCTGGGAATTATACTTCGAAAAAATAACTTGCCGGAAGTAGAATATGCACTAATTCAAATTCCAACAGGAAAACTGCCACGGTATATCGAAATTCCACCTGTAAGAAGAAAAAAGTATATTATTCATCTTGACGATGTTATAAGGCTTTGTTTGAAAGAAATTTTCGGTAAATTCGGATACGACTTCTTCGAAGCATATACGGTAAAAATTACTAGAGATGCGGAAATAGATTTTTTTGAAAATTCTTCTAAAAGTATTGTTGATTTAATATCTGAAAGTGTAAAAAAAAGAAAAACAGGAACGCCGGTTCGTTTTATTTACGATGCAAATATGCCCGAACCTTTGATTAATATTTTGATGAACGGACTTAGGATCAAGAAAAAGGAGCAAATCGTTAAAGGTTACAGGTACCATAATTCAAAAGATTTAATGAAATTTCCTAATGTTTTAGGAGAAAAGTTCGTTTATAAACCAATTGACCAAATTCCTCATAGAGATATAGACAACAACTTACCAATACTTGATTCGATAAAGAAAAAGGAAATTTTATTACATTTTCCTTATAACTCTTTTGATTATATTTTAAGGCTATTAAGAGAATGTTCTATTGATCCTCGAATTAGGTCTATTAAAATCACATTATATCGTCTTGCTGAAGATTCAAAAGTTATTTCTGCTCTCGTAAACGCTGCTCAAAATGGTAAAAGTGTTACTGTTTTCCTTGAATTAAAAGCCAGATTTGAAGAAGAGCATAATATCTACCTTACTCAACTGTTGGAAGAAGCCGGGGTGAAAATCATTAAAACTATTCCGGGAATAAAAGTACACTCAAAATTAATTCTAATAAGAACAAAAGAGAATAAGGAAAATCTATTTTACACCAACATCAGTACCGGAAACTTTAATGAAAATACGGCAAAAATATACAGCGATATCTCTCTGCTAACTGCCGATCAAAGAATTGCAATAGAAGTTGGAAAAATTTTTTATTTAATGGAATCTGCATACAGAATTATAAATTTTGAGCACTTAATAGTAAGTCCTCTTTATGCTCGTTCAAAATTTATAGAACTAGTTGAAAACGAAATCCGTAATGCAAAGCAAGGAAAAGAGGCATGGATTGATATGAAATTAAATAGTTTTACAGATACTGCTCTTGTTGAAAAATTCAAAGAAGCTGTAGATTCCGGAGTTAAAGTGAGAATTTCTGCCAGAGCATCATGTTCTTTGGTTCAAAAAAATAACCCAAATCTAAAAACCATTGGCATTGTTGATAAATTTCTGGAACATTCAAGGTTTTATATTTTCTGTAACGGTGGCGAAAACCTTTACTATATAAGTTCTTCGGATATAATGATTCGAAATCTTGACACGAGAATTGAAGTAACTGCTCCGATCTACAACAAGGAATTACAAAAAGAACTTCGAGATATATTTGAAATTCAAATGAATGACAATACAAAAGCTCGAGACTGGGGCAGTGAAGATGAAAACACAATAGTTAATACAGGTAAAACTAAAATAAGAACCCAATTTGCAACTTACGAATATTTGAAAAAATTAAATAAAAAAGCCTTATGATTTTTGCAGCTGTTGATATTGGATCTAATGCCGGAAGGCTTCTCATTGCACATGTTTTTGAAAAACGTAATCAAATTTATGCAAGTAAAATTGCATTAGTGAGAGTTCCTCTAAGATTGGGAATGGATGTTTTTGAAAAAGGATATATCTCTGATGAGAAAATTGATATGTTAATAAAAACTTTTAAAGCTTATGAACTAATCAAAGATATTTACAAACCAATTGATTTTACTGCTTGTGCTACTGCTGCAATCAGAGAATCTAAAAACAAAGAACAGGTATTGGAAATAATAAAAAAAGAAACCGGGATTAAACTAAAAGTTCTTGACGGGTTGGAAGAAGCTGAAATAGTTTCACATGCAAATAATATTTACGTAAATAAAATTCACGATGATACTCTTTATATTGATGTTGGTGGAGGTAGTACGGAAATGTCCTACTTTAAAAAAGAAAAATTCATATCATCTCAGTCGTTTCAAATTGGAACGATTAAATATCTATTCGATCAGGTAGAAAATTCTGAATGGCTTAGATTGAAAGAATGGCTGGAAACAGTAAGAGATACAAAACAAAAAGTAAATTGCATTTGTTCGGGAGGAAATATTAGCAAACTCACAGATTTATTCGGCAATAAAGACAATACTATAACCAGAACTCAAATTAAATTTGCAGTAGGAGAACTAGAAAAACATTCATACGAAGAAAGAATCGAAAGGTTCACTCTCAGACCTGATCGTGCCGACGTAATCATTCCAGCTGCCAAAATCTTTAATAACATTATGAAATGGGGAAATATAGAATATCTTATAGCTCCCCAACTTGGACTAGTTGACGGACTAGCAATCGAGTTATATAAAAAATACAAAAAAGAAAACGGATAATATTTCATAAGGATCTTGCAGGAAAGTAATGAGAAAAGAAATTGTTTTTGTATTTCAACCCTTAAGCGGGTTTGGATGCATTCCGGAAGCTTTTGTACTTAGTTTTGAAAATAATAAAATTGGCATTGACTATACAAGAATTAACAAAAGCAACTTTAAAAATTTCGAGCACCTTGCTAACAATGCAACTAAACAGCTGGTACAAATTTGTTTTGATCTTGAGAAAGATTCCATAATACAGAAATCCGGACTTTCAAAAATAAAAAGCTGGGATGAATTTTATAATGTTGTTTTTAAAATAAATGAAAGTTCATTAAAAGCCATTTCAACAAAAGATTTTGTAAGAAATTATATTGAGACTAAACAAAACAAATTCTTCGAATTATTAAACGGGAACAAGTTGTTTCTACAAAAAGGGAAACTTCCTTTTATGTGGAAGCAGCTATTTATTGAAGAAGAAATGCCCGAAGTTTATTATTACTTTAATTACAATAAAGAACAGATAAAATACTCTCTTGAATGTGAATTACATAACAAAAAACTCTCTCTTACAAATGCTACATTAATTTCACGAAATAGAGCAAGAATACTAATTGATAAAAAAATTTATGAATTTGAATCCGAAATTGACGGAGCTAAGTTAATCCCATTTTTTTCAAAAGACGAAGTTATTATTGAAAAACCACATATTGAAAATTATATTGAAAAAATCATTCTCCCGCTAGTTTACACTAACAAAGTTGTTCCCGAAGGGTTTGACATTATTTGTATTGATGAAATTGATGCAATAATTATGAAGGCTCATGAAATTGGAGGGAAACAACAACTTTCGTTATTTGATGATAATAATATTGAGGCTCAAAATTCAAATCTTAGTTTGGATATTGAGTTTAAATATCAGGAATTCAATTTTAATCCGGGAAGAAAGTCTAAATCAATAAAGTTTGAAAAAACACATGACAGCTTTTTAATTAAATATGTTGAAAGAGATATAAAAACCGAAAAATACATTGTTTCAAAATTAAAAGAACTAGGTTTATGTATAGAAAACAAACCACTTATAATTCCAATTCAAAAAGGATTGAATATTTTAAACGATAAATCGCAGGAATTATATAATCTTGGAATAGAAATAATTTTTACGGATAAAAAAGATAAGCCCGGAAAACTTTTCCTGGGAGAAAGAAAAATTGAACTTGTTTTTGATGAAAATCTCGACTGGTTCGATATTAAAGCAAAAATATTATTCGGAGAATTTGAAATTCCATTTCTAAGAATCCTAAATTTAATAAAACAAAACAAGACAAGTTTTTTGTTACCAAACGGAGAACTTGCACAAATTCCTGAATGGTTGATAGAGGAATATAAAACAATTTTTGAATTTGTAAAAATTGAAAATGGCACTCCTACAGTTCCAAAGCGATTAATGAAAATTGCTCTGGAAAAAGAAAAATCCGATAGAATAAAAATAAATATTAAAGATAGCCTACGAAACTTTTTCCTAAAAGAAGAAATGCCAGATTACGAACTGCCAACACAATTTAAAGCATCTCTCCGCCCCTACCAGCTTTATGGTTACAAATGGCTTCGTAATCTTGATGAAGTAGGTTTCGGCGGATTTCTTGCCGATGATATGGGACTTGGAAAAACAGTTCAAACTCTGGCTTTGATTCAATGGTTGAAAGAAGTCAACCGAGGAACAGTATTATTGATTGTACCAACAAGTCTGGTTTTCAATTGGATAAATGAGATAAATAAATTTTGTCAAAATATTAAGTATTACGAATTTACAAGTCAGGAAAGAATAAAAAATGAAACCATTTTCAATCAATTTAACTTAATAATTACTACTTATTCAATTTTAAGAAGAGATATAGAATTTTTATCGGCACACATTTATGATTATTGCATTCTTGATGAGTCACAATACATAAAAAATCCTAAATCAGATACGGCAAATGCTTGTCAAAAGATAAAAGCCTTACACTATTTGTGTATTACAGGTACGCCAATTGAAAATAGTGTTTCAGATTTATGGTCGCAAATGAACTTCCTGAACAAAGGAATGCTAGGAAGTTTAAATCATTTTTCTAAGGCTGTGAAAGAACCATTGAAAGCGGATTTATATCGCAGTTTAATAAAGCCCTTCATGCTTAGACGTCGCAAAGAAGAAGTTATGCAAGACCTACCAAAAAAAATTATCACAGTTGAATATTGTGAAATGACACCCGAACAATATGAATTTTACAAAGAAATCAGAAATCGTTATCGAGATAGATTTATTGACAGTGCAAAAATTGATGGAAAAGTTGATTCATTAGTTTTTATCGAAGGTTTGATGCGTCTCAGACAAGCAGCAAATCATCCGTTTTTAGTTGACAAAGAATATATTGATGAAAGCGGAAAATTCGAGAATATTTGCATGAAGATTCAGGAAATTCAACAAACAGATGCTAAAGTTCTGATATATAGTTCGTTTGTAGAGTATATAAAATTAGTAAAAGATTTTCTCCTTCAAAATAATATAAGTTTCTCCTATATTGACGGCAGTGTAAAAAATCGCGAAGAACAAATAAATAAGTTTAACTCTGATCCTGAATGCAAAGTTTTCCTTTTATCATTAAAAGCAGGCGGATTAGGGCTAAATCTTACCGCTGCACAATATGTATTTTTATTGGATCCTTGGTGGAATCCTGCTGCCGAAGCTCAAGCATTTGACCGAGCCCACAGAATTGGACAAACTAAAACTGTTTTTATCTACAAATTCATATCGCGGCTATCAATAGAAGAAAAAATTCTAAAATTACAATCCAAAAAATTAGAATTATTTGATAAATACATTGAATCAGAAATTAAACCCTCAAATTTCAGCATTGAAGAAGTGTTAAAACTTATTGATGATTAATTATTGAACCGGAACCATAGCATCATAAAATACTTGATGAATGTTACTATAAATTTTTAAGGACAGGTGTTTTTGATTTTTTGAATCGGGATGTACTCTATTTGAAAGAAAAACATATACAAGATTATATTCGGGGTCAATCCACATAACACAACCAGTAAAGCCTGTATGTCCGTAAGTTGAAGGAGTAGCTGAAATTGCATTAAGATTATTTTTGTTAGCCTTATCAAAACCCAAAGCTCGGTGATTTTCAGGTTGTTTTGATGTAAATAGTCTGATTGTTTGAGGGGATAAAAATCGTAAACCACCGTAAAAACCGTTGTTTAACAACATTTGACCTATTATAGCCAAATCCCTTGCACATGAAAATAATCCTGCATTTCCCGAAATTCCACCTAACATTGCAGCTGATGGATCGTGAACAGTCCCATGTATTAATTGCCTTCGCCAGTGTCGATCGTTTTCTGTTGGAGCTATATTTTCTTTTTTATAATTATTGTCTAGTGGATTGTAACAGGTGTTAAAAAGTCCCATAGGTTTATAAAACTCTTCGGATAAAAATTTGTCAATAGGTTTTTTATTAATGGTATCAATAACCATCTGAACTAAAATCATATTCATGTCGGTGTATTGATACTTTTCGCGTTTGAAAGTTCCAAGACGCTTAATATCTTCGTAAATTGAATCTTCCCAATTCTTTTTGAGGTACATTCCATCAGCAATTTTCCTTCGAGCACTATCCTTATTATAAGTTTCGGAAAAATAATAATCAAAAGCATTTTTTCTAATATCTATTTTTTTTCCCTCCTTCTCCAACTTTTCGAGGCTGTCCTTAAATTGTTTTTTGTAAGAATCAACATAAAATAAATAATCTAAAATAGGAAGAGATGGTGCAACACCGCTCTGATGAACCAGCAATGATCTTATCGGAACATTAAAAATATTTGACGTTGGAGTTGGTCTTGTTATGATAGTATCATAAATAACAATCAAAGTATCGTTAATTTGGATGCTGTCTTTGTTTTGCACAATTTTTTCGATTTCTTTCTGTGTTTTATTCAGTATCGAAACAGTATCAATAAATATAACAGTATCTGGTTTGATTTTGGAATAATTTATTTTTTTATTTTCGAAATAGTCTCCAACCTTATTATCAAGTTTAATTTTACCGGTCTCTACCATTTTCATCATGGCTAGTGTTGTTGCACAAATTTTTGTTAGCGAAGCCACATCATATATTGTATATTTTGTTACAGGAATTGATTTTGAATAATCTGTATAACCAAAAGATTTATCATAAATTACAACACCATTCTTAACTGCAAAAACCTGACACCCCGGAAAAGCGCCCTTTGCTATTGCATCTTGCACGAGGCTGTCAATTCGCAATAAAACTTGAGAATTAATTCCAACCTCTTCAGGAAAAGTATATCTTATTCTCGAAGACTCTGTCCTCAAACCGTATCCTGCCTTAATACTATCATTTAAAGAAAATGACAATATCCCATTTATACCAATACCTCCAAAAACTGCCTGTGCAAGTAAACTTAATGATTCAGAAGAATCAAAATAAGAATTTAAAATAACTTCGGCATTAGTATTCAAAAGACTTTCATTTAAAATACCAATATTTATAAAGATCTTTTTACATTCACATTTATTCACAAAACTCAATATGTTTTCGTCAATATGTCCTGAAAGATTTTCATACAAAAATATCATAAAAGTATTCTTATCCGGACAGTTGAATTTTGAGTTTATATTATAGTATGTTACTTTAAAATTATTAGAATACTCACTTAACGCGTTAATAAAATCAGAACACAGATCTTTATTGTACGCAAAAATCCTTATTTCGGAATTTATTTCTTTTAGAGGAATAAGTTCATTATTATTACGTATTAAAACGAAACTTGATTGAATCAAACGACTCTTTAATATTTTAACCGTAATACTGTCGGCATCAAAATCCGAATTATATTCGCCTCCTGTTTTTATCCACTTAATAGCTCTAAGAATCTTATAAATTTTTAAATTTATTTCGGATTTTTTAATGTTTTTCTTAAAAGTCTTTACAAAATTTTCCTTGTCATATACAGTAATGCCATTATAAATAATGATATCCGGAATTTTAGATTCTATTATTTTATCAGAACTCGATATTTCATTTGATTTATAAACAATAATTCCATCAAATTTTTTTGAATTTAAATAACTAATAAAATCTAAATCATTCGTAAACACCCCACACAAGCCAGTAGAATTAATATCATCAAAAATTTTATAGGCGATATTACTATCAATCCCGCTAAAATCAATAAAACTTAAAATTCTTGCCTGATGTAGGAATGAAATTCGTAATTTAAAATTATCTATAAACAGTTTATAATAGGTAATATCACATGAATATAAATCCTTTGGAATCTCAAGAATAAGTCCATTTATATCTTTTTTCGAAAGAAATTCGTTTTGCAATGAAAAATAATACTTCAAAAACATACTATCCCTTGCAGATGAAATAATATATTGAGGATAAACAGTAAAATCATTGGAATTTAAAACTGATAAAGAATTAGAATATGCCGCTTTAAATGTATATTTTCCTTCAAGTTCAAATCGAAATCCGTAAAGTTTTGCTCTATCGTCAATAGTTAAGCTATCCTCCCACACTAATATTGCCTCAATTTTTGAATTATCTTTTAAACTTTTGACTATACTATCACATTCTCGACATTCTGATTTATAAAATTCTGCTTTACCATCAATAAAGTTTTCCGGTAATCTGTAAATGTATTTTATAAGTATTAAAACACTTATCAAAACAAGAATTATTGAAATACTAACAATTATTTTTCTTCGAATAAAAAAATTTTGCACTATATAAAATTTTGAAAATTAAATTTATCAAAAATTCAGCCAAAGCGTTTCATATCAAAGTTAAAAAAAATTTTGGGACAAGAATACATTCATTAAAAAGAAATATTCGTCAAAAAAATTTAAGGACGTTTTTCATTAGATGTGTAAATTTTCAAAGGACATTATTTTGTATAATACTTATTTTAGCTAAATCAAAAAAATAAACATATTCTTCAACAACATAATTTTGAATATGAATACCAAAAAGTAGTTTTTCTCTCTATTAAAAATCTACTTCATTCAATTATTACAGACTGAAAAATTCAACAACACAATTTTTAATAAGAACCTCTTTTGATTTGAGAAAAATTAAAATCAATTTTTTCCCACATTATTTTGTATCAGAGTAACAAAAATAACATTTTGCCCCTCTTTTCTGTTAAAAATTCAACAACATAATTTTGAATAAGAATATTTAAACAAAAAAACTAATTTAAAATCTGTAAACTTTCTCCATTCCATTCCTGCTCTTTTCTTTTACTAATTTCCAAACCACATTACTTAGTATAATACTAATTTTAACTAAATCAAAAAAATAATCAGATTCTTCAACAACATAATTTTGAACATGAATATCAAAAAGTAGTTTTTCTCACTATTAAAAAATCTACTTCATTCAATTATTCCAGACTGAAAAATTCAACAACACAATTTTTAATAAGAACCTCTATTGATTTAAGAAAAATTAAAACCAATTATTCCACATTATTTTGTATCAGAGTATAAAAAATAACATTTTGCCTCTATTTTCTGTTAAAAATTCAACAACATAATTTTGAATAAGAACATCAAAAACTTAAATTTATCTGTCGAATAATTTACATTTGCAATAAAAATTTTTATATGGAATTTAAAATTTTACAATCGCTACCTTTTGCAGTTACGGTTTGCAATAAAGATGCTGAGATTATTTACATGAATGATAAATCAGTATTAACTTTCTTAAAGAATTCTGAAGATTCAATTATTGGGAAATCACTTTTTGATTGTCATAACGAAAACTCTGTTTTAAAAATTAAAGAACTGCTTAATTCAGGCGACACTTAATACATATACAATTGAAAAAAACGGAGTGAAAAAATTAATCTATCAATGTCCGTGGTATCAAAATGGAGAAATTGCCGGATTAGTTGAGATATCAATTATTTTACCTGATAAAATTCCTCACTTCATTAGATAACTTCTCTTACAAAAACATCTCTCCTTCAAGCTTGGGATTAAGATTATTAAGCCTGCAAAATTCCTTATACAGAGTAATTATTGATTTTCTACCTTTTTCTCCCATTTGAACAGTAAAATCATTAACATATAACTTAATATGATTATAGATTATTTCATCATCAAGTTCATAAGCATTTGATTTAACGAAATTATATGTTTGTTGTGGATTTTGGAGTGCTCTAATTACACTGGTTTTCATCAATAAATTCAATTTTGTTTTTAGGGTTTCATCCAGACTTCTTTTCACAGCAATTCCACCAAGCGGGATTGGGCAATTAAATTTGGTTTCCCACATTTCTCCAAGGTCTGCAATTTTTAACAACCCTTTTTGATGATAAGTAAATCTGCTTTCATGAATAATCAATCCAATATCACATTCATCATATAAAACAGCCTGCTCAATATCAGAAAATAAATAAACTTTTTTGTTCAAAGCATCGGGGAAAAATATTTTTAGCAATAAATTGGCTGTAGTATTGTGTCCTGGGATAGCAATTTTACAATGGATAATCTCATTTGGATAAATTTTACGCCTTGAAACCAACAAGGGACCACAATTATCTCCCATTGCAGAACCTGAATCAAGTAGCTGATATTTATCTATAACTTCAAAAAACCTATTAAAACTAATTTTTATCAAATCAAACTCTTCATTTTCGACTGATTTATTTAAAACATCAATATCCGCAATATGATACTCAACTTCAAAATCTTTAGTTTTGTTAACAATGAAGTCAAAAATAAATGTATCATTCGGACAAGAAGAAAAAGCGATTTTAATTTTCATTACAATTTAGTTTTTAAGAATTTTATTAAAATATCTGAGTAATTTTGAATCGGAGTTTTAAAATCCCAATTATTTATGTTGTCACCGGTAAAATTTGAAATACCTCGAATTTGAATAAAGCATTTTTTAAAATGTTTACATATCATCATAAAGGCAGCACCTTCCATACTTTCTATTTCGGCACTATTAAAAGTGTACTTACCCGGATAATTTACTGTAACTGCTCTGGTCTTTTTTATCGAATGAAAAAATGGGGGATAATCCGATGTGTTTTCAATTTTTCCACCAGTAACAATATTTGAATACTTTTGATTAAACGAAGAGTTAAAAGCCTCCATTGAAATATTGTTTCTGTCGTGAATTAACAAATCGGCAAATCTATCTATTGTTACATTTACTACATCGCCAATCAATAAATTCTTATTATAAGCTCCGGCAATGCCAAAATTTATAATTAAATCATAATATCGGCAATTAACTTGAGTAAATAATGAAAACATCATAGCCGGAATTCCAACTCCCGTTATTAAAATATCAACTTCAGCTTCACTGCTTTGATAAAAATCTGGAGCTTTCTCAATAAAGGAAAATTCTGAGATAATTTGCTCGGCCTCAAAATATGTTGCTGCAACTAAAAGAATATTCATGTAAGAAAATAGTGTTAATTATATATTAAAACAAAAATAGAATTTTTGGGTTAAAATTATTTTATTTGCAAAAAATTGTTTTATGAAAAAAAATTGTTGCGAACCGAATAAAGAAAATGGATATCAGAAATCAGAAAAATATAATCCTGAAACAACAAAAAAAATTTCTGATTTATACAGTGAAATTATTTGCTTGCTTGGTGAAGATGTATCACGTGAAGGACTTGAAAAAACACCACAGCGAGTAGCTAAGGCCATGCAGTTTTTAACACAGGGCTATAATCAGGATGCTGAAGAAATTCTTCGTTCTGCAATGTTTCGTGAAGAATACAGACAAATGGTTATTGTAAAAGACATAGAATTATACAGTCTTTGTGAACATCACATGCTACCATTTTATGGTAAAGCCCACGTAGCTTATATACCAAATCATTACGTCACCGGGCTTAGTAAAATTGCTAGAGTAGTTGACGTTTATGCCAGAAGATTACAAGTTCAGGAAAGATTAACAACTCAAATTAAGGATTGTATTCAAAATACTCTAAAACCTCTCGGAGTTGCGGTTGTTATAGAGGCACAGCACATGTGTATGCAAATAAGAGGTGTTCAAAAACAAAATTCTATAACTGTTACCTCCGATTTTACCGGAGCATTTTTAAAAGAAGCTACAAGAGAAGAATTTTTATCATTAATCAAATTGAATAAGTATTAACCAAAACAAGATTATATGAAAGCTTATGTTTTTCCGGGACAGGGTTCTCAATTTGTTGGAATGGGAAAACCATTATACGACAACAACCCTAAAGCCAAAGAACTTTTTGAAAAAGCTAATGAAATTTTAGGATTTAGAATTACCGACATCATTTTTAATGGAACAGATGAAGACCTAAAACAAACAAAAGTAACACAACCTTCAATCTTTTTGCATTCGGTAATAACGTATTTATGCCTCGATGAAGATCCAGAACCTGCCATGGTCGCAGGACATTCTCTAGGTGAATTTTCTGCTCTTACTGTAGCCGGGGCACTCTCTTTTGAAGATGGATTAAAACTCGTTTACAAAAGAGCTCTGGCTATGCAAAAAGCTTGTGAAATAAAACCCTCAACTATGGCTGCAGTTTTAAATCTTGATTTTGAAACTATTGACAAAATTTGTTCTCAAATTGATGATATAGTTGTTGCTGCAAATTATAATTCCCCGGGGCAAGTTGTAATTAGCGGTACTAATTCCGGAATTGACATCGCAATGGAAAAACTTAAAGAAGCGGGAGCAAAAAGAGTTATTAAATTACCTGTTGGCGGAGCTTTTCATTCTCCACTTATGGAACCCGCAAAAGAAGAACTAAGTATTGCCATCAATCAAACTCATTTTAATACTCCTATTTGTCCGGTTTTCCAAAATGTGGATGGAATGCCACATACAGAACCTGAAACCATTCGTGAAAATTTAATTAAACAACTCACAAGTCCTGTTCGTTGGACAGATTGCGTTCAAAATATGATTACCCACGGTGCTAAACATTTTATAGAAGTAGGACCCGGAAATGTATTACAAGGACTTATTACTAAAATTGACAGAAATGTCAGCGTTGAAGGAAGAAGTTAACATTTTTAAACCGGGAACAAGCCCGGTTTTTTATTCTTTAATAGAACTCTTATATACATTCTCCTTTATATATTTGCAATAACTTTTGAGCTAAGTTTTTATTTTTGTATTGTAAAAGATTCTTTATGAAAAAGATTTCCGGAATTTTTATTTTTATCACATTTTTTTAACTACTACTGCATTCTGTGTAGAACTCAGAAAACCAATAAACGCTGACAATCCGTCATTTTCAGGTGATAATCAGGTTCAATTGATAAATACAAAAACTGAAAGTCCGATTCGTGTTTTGGTTGTTGACGAAAATAATAAGCCCCTGGCTAATCATAAGATAATATTTCGAGTTATAAATTGTCCGAAAAATGCAAAAAACTTTAAATTACTTAATACCGAAGTTATAACTGACAGCACCGGAATTGCAGAAAATTATTTTAAACTTGGAGACAAAGAAGGATATTATGAAATTTTAGTTTTATCTGCCAATAATCCTGATGCAAAACCTTTGCTATATACAATTAAAGCACAAAAAAGATATTGGATATTTTTTATTATAATGGGATTGCTTGGAGGAATAGCCATTTTTCTGTTTGGAATGGACTTTATGAGCAAAGGATTACAAACATCCGCCGGAACAAAACTAAGAAATATCTTACACAAATTTACTTCAAACAGATTTTTGGCTCTTATTGCCGGAATTATTGCAACTGTCGTTTTCCAGAGTTCATCAGCAACAAGTGTGATGCTTGTTGGATTTGTCGAAGCAGGAATTTTAACTTTTACACAAACACTCGGTATGCTTCTTGGTGCCGGTATTGGAACAACAATTACTGCTCAGCTTATAGCCTTAAAACTAACGGATTATTCATTGATATTTGTTGCTATTGGTTTTTTTATGATGATTGCAGCAAAGAAATCCGTTACCTCCAACATTGGAAAGGCAATTTTGGGTTTTGGATTTATATTCTTTGGAATGTTTATTATGTCCGAAACTATGTATCCTCTGCGAGAATATCCGGGTTTTATTAATATAATGCTTCGATTAGAAAATCCATTTTTAGGAATTTTAATAGGCTTTGTTTTTACAGCTTTAATTCAAAGCAGTGCAGCTTTTATCGGCATCCTTATAACAATA
>LUZK01000026.1 GCA_001603595.1 Bacteroidales bacterium Bact_19 | reverse complement strand
CCTTTGTGCGTATCTTGAGTATCTTCAATAAAATAAATTTATTTTTTATATTTTTAACGAAATCAAAAAAATATGGTTGCCTTTTTTCTATTTATTTTAAAAAAAAATAAAAAATCTTTCTTTAAATTTTTTTTAATTATTCAATAATTAATATTTGAATTATGTGAGTATTAAAGATTAAATTTATCGAAATGAAATAATATATTTGATGATATCAATTTGCAATAGAAATTTTCATATAAGTTTCGACAATTTATAATTATTTTGGTTTTTGAATATAAATCCAAATTAAAAAATAATATTATAATTTATTATACGATTTATAAATACTTAATTTTTAGAAAAGCAATCAAACTAATGTTTTTTATTTAACTGAAATTATTTTAACTTACTTTTTGTGGAAGTATTTACATAGTATATTCAAATAATTAAAAAATTTAGGTGGAACAAATAGATATGTAACACCCCTTATCAATTAAATTTTATTTCAATCATACATTATGTAATATAATACAGTGTAAAATATACACACTTTTTTGGATAGCATTACCCATCTTATTGCTTTATGTCAATTTGTCATATCATTTTGTAATTTTAATATTTATTTTGTCTTAATCCTCTGACAATAAAGGTAATTTTTTATAAAAGTTGTCAGTGGCATAAGTATTGCAAACCTCAGTAAGCGTGAAAAAAATAATATTAACATAAAAAAAAATAGAAAAACATGGGAAAAATAATAGGAATAGATTTAGGAACAACAAATTCATGTGTTGCCGTAATGGAAGGTAACGAACCTGTTGTTATACCAAACAGCGAAGGAAAGAGAACAACTCCTTCGGTAGTTGGATTTTTGAAAGACGGGGAAAGAAAAGTTGGTGATCCTGCAAAACGTCAGGCAATCACAAATTCAAAAAATACTGTATTCTCGATTAAACGTTTTATGGGAATGCGTTACGATAAATTAGCCAACGAAATTAAACGTGTCCCTTATGAAGTGGTTCAAGGCGAAAATAATACCCCGCGTGTTAAAATTTATGACAGACTCTACACACCTCAGGAAATTTCTGCAATTATTCTTCAGAAAATGAAGAAGACTGCTGAAGATTATCTTGGACACGAAGTTACTGAAGCTGTAATAACAGTTCCTGCATACTTTGATGATGCTCAACGTCAGGCTACAAAAGAAGCCGGCGAAATTGCGGGTTTAAATGTACGGAGAATTATCAATGAGCCTACGGCTGCTGCTTTAGCTTATGGGCTTGATAAAAAAAATAAAGATATCAAAGTAGCAGTATTTGATTTAGGTGGTGGGACTTTTGACATTTCAATTCTCGAGCTTGGTGATGGTGTTTTTGAGGTTAAGTCAACTAACGGAGATACCCATTTAGGTGGTGATGATTTTGATGATGTAATTATTAATTGGTTGGCAGATGAATTTCAAAAAGAAGAAGGTGTAGATCTAAGAAAAGACCCAATGGCTCTTCAAAGATTGAAGGAAGCAGCCGAAAAAGCAAAAATAGAGTTATCAAGTACAACAAGTACAGAGATTAACTTGCCTTACATTATGCCTGTTGACGGAATTCCAAAACACCTTGTTAAAACACTCACAAGATCACAATTTGAGAAAATGGTTGATCATCTTATTAATGCAACTATTGAACCTTGTAAGATAGCACTTAAAGACGCAGGTTATACTATAAATGATATTGACGAAGTAATATTGGTTGGGGGGTCAACTCGTATACCTGCAGTGCAGAAAAAAGTTGAAGAATTCTTTGGGAAAGCTCCTTCAAAAGGAGTTAACCCTGATGAAGTAGTTGCTGTTGGGGCTGCAATTCAAGGTGGAGTTTTAACCGGAGAAGTTAAAGATGTGTTATTGCTCGATGTTACTCCACTTTCTCTTGGTATTGAAACTATGGGCGGTGTAATGACCAAACTTATTGAAGCAAATACTACCATCCCGACACGTAAAACCGAAGTATTCACCACCGCAAGTGATAATCAGCCATCTGTTGAAATTCACGTTCTACAGGGCGAAAGAGCCATGGCTCGTGATAACAAAACTATTGGTCGTTTCCATCTCGATGGAATTCCACCTGCCCCAAGAGGCGTTCCTCAAATTGAAGTAACTTTTGATATTGATGCTAATGGTATTTTACAGGTTTCTGCAAAAGATAAAGGTACGGGTAAACAGCAAAGCATCAGAATTGAGGCTTCGAGCGGTTTGACTCAGGAAGAAATCGAAAGAATGAAAGCTGAGGCTCAAGCTAATGCAGAAGCTGACAGAAAAGCTAAAGAAAAAATCGATAAATTAAATCAGGCTGATTCTGTAATATTCCAGACAGAAAAACAATTAAAAGAGTTTGGAGATAAAATTCCGGCCGACAAAAAGGCTGCTATTGAGTCGGCTCTCGAAAAACTGAAAACTGCTCACAAATCTGAAGATCTTGCAGGCATTGATACTGCAATGAATGAAATTAATGCAGCATTCCAATCTGCATCCCAAGATATATATAATGCCCAACAGCAAAGTGGTAGTCAGAGCAGCAGTTCTTCAGATAGCAATCAATCTTCGAGTACCGGAAAAGGCTCTTCGAATGATGAGGTAACTGATGTTGATTTTGAGGAGGTTAAGTAGAATCAATCATAAAATTTAAAGACGGCGAATGCCGTCTTTTTTTTTTTTTATTATTTGATTTTTATACGATACTCTGCTTTAATTTTTTCAAGCAAATCAGCTTCTTCAGTAGATATTTTGTCATCAATGCTAGCAGCCTTTTCCATCATTTTAAATATTTTTTCTCGGGATATTGAATCTCCGGGCATTTTAATTGATAATTTATTGCTCATTGCCATTTCAATCATACCTTGAATTTTTGATTTTGAATAACCCCATTTAGATGCCAATTTATTTACAAAATTAATTTCTTCCTTTTCAAGAATTCCATCTGCAGCTATCATTACAAGTACATTATTGAAGGCATAGTCTCTTACAGTTAAAATTTTATCTAATTTCTTAGGATTAACGTTACTGATAAAATAATTTTCATTTGAATTAAAGTATTTTAAGTATTCTGTTTCAGACATTATGTCAGAAATAATCCAGTCGTATTTTGAGGAATTAAGTGTCGCGCCGCAATATGGACAATTTATGTTTGTTGTATCTGTTAATGTTCCTCCGCAGGATGGACATTGATAAGCATAAATAGACCCATTGTTTGGATTAGCATCAACATCTCTTTCTAGCAACATAATTTCATTTTTGCTAATTACTACTGGGTCCATTATTTTAGCTTGCGAATTTTCAATTCTTACTTTCTGAAATGATAATTTTAGCGAAACAACCAAAATGTTTTTATTGTCTTTTTGCAAAGCTCCTATAAGAGTTGCATGATTAAGATAAATACGGTTATAAACAAAATATTCTTCTTTCTTAAAGGTTTTTTCTAATTTTTTAAGAAATGAATCGCTAACAAATCTTTTTACATAGTTAATGTTTTTTAAAACTCTTGCTGTTTCGATCTGTAGGTATCCATTGCTGGCTTTATCTTCGATAATTTGTGGTGCAAAATCAGAATCTGCCTCTGCAATTTCTTTTAATTTATTAATAAGTGTATTACTGAAATCTGATAATCTTGTTCCAATAGTTCTATAGTCGTCAGCTTGTGTTATTTCACTCAATACCCAGTCATATTCTCCGCTATTAGTAATAGTACCACAATAAGGGCATTTTGATAAATCTCCCATATTTGATGACAAATCTCCACCACAATTAGGACAGTTATAAGTAGAATAAATATCTTTGTTTGATTTTGAGGAATTTTTTCGTATAAATGTCCAGTATTCAACAAATTCTTCCCAATAAACGGAATTCAAATTAGGATATTTCTCTGAGATAAAACTGTCTTTTACAGAGGCATAAACTCCAACATGTATAATATCAAAAACCCCGTCAGATTCGATTTTATCAATGATTAAATTTTTAAGAGATAATTTTTCTATAATATTTCTTTGTCCGAGTATTTCCATCATTTTAAATTGTGTGTTAACTCTCTGGTACATACCATCAGTAATGTATCTTCGAACTTTTGAAATATTTTTTTCTGTCCAAGCCGATTGAATATCGTAAAATGCTTTTGTAACTTTTTCTAGAAATAAATTTGTTTCAAAATCGGGATGTCTTTCTTTAAATACTCTGATTCCTTTTTCATCTTGTTTTGAAGGGATTTTGCTACTATCAATTTTATTAAGGATAGAACCTTGTTTTTTTAGTTTTCCAAATATTATAGCTCCAATAATAATAGTAGTTACAGATAAATAGTTATAAGGTTCGGGGAGCATAAAGAGCAGATATAAAATCAATTCTATTAATCCGTCGCCGTCGCCAACTCCAATGTCACCGTCACCGCCTCCGCCTCCCATACGAGCAAAAACATTTAAACACATTGAAAAAAAGATAATAAACAAAATAATCTTTTGAAATTGCTTAGGATTGAAACAAAATCTGCTTTTCATCTTTTGAAGTTTTGATTGTAAATTTATTTAATTTTTAAATTCGATAAAAAAATATTCATAAATTTGCTTTAAAAATGGATTTAAAGCGCATCTTAAAAACCATCCTTCCCGGGTTAATCCCGCTTTTTGTATTTATTCTTGTTGATGAGATCTGGGGTGCGAAAACAGGTTTAATTGTTGCAATAATATTTGGTATTATTCAATTTTTTGCAATTTATGTCAAGGAAAAAAGAATTGATAAATTTGTTCTGTTTGATATCGCGTTAATTGTTTTATTGGGATTAATTTCTGTAGTTCTTCAAAACGAAGTATTTTTTAAATTAAAACCTGTATTTATAGAAAGTATTTTGCTTATTATTCTAGGAATATCGGCTTTTGGCAAAAAAAATATTCTTTTAATTATAACCGGAAGATATTTAAAAGGTGTGGATTTTAATGAGGATGTTCAAAAAAAGATGCAAAATTCAATGAGATTGATGTTCTGGATATTCTTTGCTCACAATTTACTGGTTGTTTATTCTGTTTTCCGGATGAGTAAAGAAGCCTGGGGATTCATTAGTGGTGTTTTGTTTTATGTGGTTTTTGGTATTGTTTTCATTATAGAATTCGTCAGGAATAGATATTTTTCTAAAACTGATTCTGAAGAGTACTTAGCTGAAGTTGATGAATCTGGTAAAATAATTGCAAAAATATCAAGAACAACAGCTCACGATGGCTCTAAAAGATTGCACCCGGTAATTCATGTGCATGTTTTCAACAGCAAAGGGGATTTGTTATTGCAAAAACGTTCGACCACAAGGAAAATTCAACCCGGCAAGTGGGATACCGCTGTTGGTGGACATATTAAATTTGGCGAAAATATCGAAGATGCCATTAAACGCGAAACATACGAGGAGATAAGTATTCCTGATGTTAAAGTTGATTTCCTAACCCGATATGTTTGGGAATCAGAAATTGAAAAAGAATTAGTATTTGTTTTTATAACATTTTTTGATGATATAAATTTTTCCCCCAACGATGAAGTAGAAGAAGTTAAGTTCTGGAAAATTACTGAGATTAATAAGAACCTTGGAAAAAGAATTTTCACTCCGAATTTTGAAAATGAATTTCAAAAAATCATTTCAAACATAAAATTTAATTTTCAAATTAATTATCAAAGATAACTTCCATTTTACTCCTGTATTTAATGTTGTAATCATCTAAAAGTTCCATAATATCATTATATTCTTTGTCGCATCTTTCAAGTATTGGAGTTATTTTTTTTGTATAGCTTTCAAATTTCCTTAACCGATTGATATTTGCTGTATCCTTTATTTCAATCAAATCAACTATTTTAAAGAATTTCTCTAACACATTCAATGCATCTTGATATATCTGACTACAGGATTTTGTTGTGTCAACTGCAATTATGTCTATTTCAAAACCTGATATCATTGAGTCTAAAATGTTTTCATTGTAGCTATTTACAAAGGCATTTTGATTTAAAACTATAGAATTGAGATTGGTTTCATTTACGGTATCTTGATTTGATTCTGGAGGAGTTAAATGATTTATGTTTACTGATGAATCATGATAAACAATATTTTTTTTCTTTTTATAAACAAGGTTTTCTGTTGCGAGCTCTGTTTCTTTCGAATTTTCAAAATTCTTTTTGTCACTTTTATTACATGATAAAAGTACAAATGGGATAAAAACTATGTAAATTAGAATTTTCATAATAAAAAAAAACCGCTCGAAAGCGGTTTTTTTAAAATATTATTAAATAATTATTCAACAACTTGTTCTGCTATAGAATCTTCTGCATATTCACCTTCTTCCATTTCAGTATTATTGTATAGTTCGTCTAAGCCATAAATTTTCATTAATTTTTCCATTTTTTCTTCCATCTTTTTTTCTAAGTTTTTCTGAAACTCTTCAAATTTTTCGGGACATTCTTTTTCGAATTTTTCGGCTTGACTGTCAAAAGAATTGAAATATTTATCAAATTCTTCCATTTCTTTTTTAGCTTCTTCGTTTCCTTCATAAGCCTTGTCAATCAATGAAAAATATACGTCGAAGCTTTCGTTCATTGCTTCTAAGAACTTGTCACAGTTTTTAAATTCTTTTCCATCGTATTTTTTCTTGAGATCTGCAAGGTTTTCAGCTTTTTTATTTCCGCAAGAAAAAGCACTTAATAAGAAAACTCCTGAAATTACATAAATGAATAATTTTTTCATAACTTTTGATTTTAATTAAACAATAATTTTTAGTAAAAATATACATTTTTTTTATATGTTACAAATGAATTTAAAAAAAAACTAGTTTAAATTGTCAAAAAATATTATAAATATCAGAAATTCAATATTTTACACTGTTGATAATTTTACATATATCATAATAATGATTAGGAATTTAATGAACTAATGCTTGATGTGTTTGGAAAAACATCAGCATTCTGGGCGTTTTGAGAGCCTCAAAACCATAGAGTGTCGATCTTTAGACAAATTTTACATTTTTTTATTCGAAATTTGGGTTTTAAGTCTGGATAATTTTCACGAAATGTAGTATCGAAAACGCATTAATCCTGAGCTACAGTTAAAATTTTTATAAATACATTATTTCTAGAACAATACATGAAATGACCTTAAATTAAAATTGAATTAGCCGATATTAAAAATTTAAAAATTTAACATATACTTTGAAATGTCCAAAAACCGATTCTGTTATTACGTTATTTCTCTTTAAATATTTTATAAATTTAATATTATCCTCGTCGTTTTTAAAATCAAATCCTTCTTTAGCCTTTTGGATAGTTTTGCCATCAGGTAGTACTGCATTGTTGTCAAGCAATTTTAACAATTCATTTGGGTCTTTTATTATAACTTGCAAATTGGGAAGACGTTTATTAAGCATTTCATCCGGAGCAATCAGCTTTAACGGTAATTGGCGTTTGTACAAATTGCCTGAAGTTGAATAAAACTCAATAACAGCAATTAATTCAATGCTTCTTTGTTCTGCACTGAAGTAATTATTTATTGCAGGAATTTTAAAACTTAATTCAAATTGGTTTATGTTTTTAATCTTAAAACTCGCTTCTTTCAAACACTGATGAAATTTTTGATCTACACTTCCGCTAATAACTTTTAATTCCGTAATTCGTGGCGGAAAAGGTGCTGTTCCAACACTGAATTGCGTATTATTAGAATAAAAATTAATTATTGAAGAGTATTCAAAAAACTTGTCCAATTTAACCGGTTTAATTTCATAATCTGCTCTTGGTGAAGGAAATCTTTCCGTAATTATTTCTACGGGAGCATATTTAATATCCAGTGTATCTTTGCCGCACGAGATATCGTAGTATAGTCTCAAATAAAGATTATTGCTGATAATAGTAGATAATGTTGAATAATTAAGTGAAATAAAGTTTTCATCTCTTAAAACCTCAACAATTAAGTAACAAAAATTATCGTCATCAATTGAAATTTTTCCGGGATCGGAGGTGATTTTTATTGATTTTACAAACTTTTTATTATCCGGAATTTTGCTTAGTGTATATTTTTCATCGAGTATAATGTTTTTTATTGATTCAAAATCGGCAATTGGACCGAACTTGACTCTTAGTTGTAATTTTTTGCCGCTAACCAACATATTTGAGCTTACAAAGTCAATATGGCAGTTAGAACTTAATCGTTTCCAACAATTAAGTATTTTTGAGCTTGAGGGAAGTTCTGTAAGTTCGGGTATGTCGAACATATAAATATCATAGGTATTTTGGGAAATGTTTAATTTATAATTAAATATCCATTCATTCGATTGGTTTGTTTGAATATTCACAAATGGAAAAGCATTAATGTTAAATCCGGAATTTATTTCTAAAGAAGTTTGATGTTCAGAATTTATCCCTTTTCTTATGTAAACACAAAGTCCTTCAAAAGCCTTAATTATTTTATCTCCTGGGTTAACATTACCTTTGCAGTGATTTAACCACAAATAATAAACCGGTGAAAAGTCTTTTGAGGAAATCGTTTCGAGATTTTCGAAAATTTCGGCAAGTCTGTTGGTAAAAATTCCTGCTGCTGCCAGTAAATTGTTTCGTTCTGATTCAGAAACTTTGCTTATTAAATCAAATTTAGCTTTAAAATAATCTTTAAACTCTCCTGATAATTGATTGTTGAGAGATGTATTGAAAAATTTTTCCGAATTAAATGCCAATAAATACGAACTTGTGGAGGTGTTTGGTGATGGTAGTAAAAACTGATTTTCGGAAATCAAAACCGGTAAATCCGGAGTTTTCTTTTCGTTTATAGCATCGAAATAGTTATCTCTAATAATTACACTCCCCAGAAAATTGAGAGATTTGTTCGGAAATGAAAGTTCGGTTTTAATTATCGAATTATCAAAAAAGAAGGAGTACTTAAGTTGCTTAATAATTTAGTTTTTAGTTTTTGATCAAAATCAAGAAATTTCTTTTTTTGTTTTTTATTTTTCCAAAGACCTGAATAGGAGCAATCTCCTTCACATTTTTTCTCAACTTCTGATAAAAGCACTTTATCTTTTTCGAGTAATTTCACAACTTCTTTTTCAATTATGCTTTTTGCAGTTTTTTGTGCATTAGCATTTACAAATGAAAAAACTACAATTAAAGGAACCAGAAACTTTATTACTTTCATTTATTCAGGGTTTTGGTATGTTTTTATTGAATATTCTCACTGAATTTAAGTAAAAATAATATCTTTGCAAAAATAATAAAAACAAAAGGATATGTTACAATCACAGTTAAAAACTTTAATGATTGATGCAGGCAGCGGATTTTATAAAACCATGCGATTCAATATCGGAAAATTTTGGGGACCTGTTGATTTAGGATTACATTTGGCATATAAACATAATAGTCTTAACATTGGCACTGGATTATTGGCAGGCTCAATTTTCCCTGGGTCTAATCGTCTTATATTTACCGGCATAAGTCCTTGCTGGCATGGCTTTTATATTTCGAGTATGGGTGGTGCAGGTCTTGTATTCGATAATTTGGGGATAAATATGCTTTCAATCAAGGGAAAAGCTGTAACTCCTTCAATTTTATATCTTAACCGTATTCATGGTGAAGAAATTCAGATAGAAATTGTTCCTGTTGATGTTGATAAGGTGTGGCAACAAGGCAGAAAAGGGGTTTATGCTATGATGCAACATGCTTTAAATCTTTTTGGCGACAGATACGAAGAAGACCCAAGAGTTTTAGCCGTTGGTCCGGCATCAAAATATACGGATATAGGAGCTATTTGCTCGGCACCTGTAAAAAAAGGTTTACTGACTTATGTAGATACCTGGGCAGGTAGAGGAGGTTTTGGAACTAAACTTCTAACAGAACATGGAATTGCTGCTGTGATTTATGGTGGAACATTTGTTGACGAGGACTTCCGTGACCGAAAAGTTGCAGATCAATGGTTCGAAGATAGATATAATAAAAAATTGTCGGCAAAAGATCTTGAAGCAACAACAAAATACAGATATGACCCGAATTTTAACACTGGTGGCACATTCGGTGTTAATTATGCTTCATTAGGCGAACACATGACTGCTTTCAATTACAGAACTATTTACTGGTCAAGTGAAGAAAGACTCAAAATACACAAGGAATTTGTTCTCGATCATTATCTGGCACAGTTTAATGAAGAAACAATAATGCCCAAACAATTCAAAAATTGTGGTGAGCCTTGTGTTGCTGTTTGTAAAAAAATGAAAGATGAATTTAAAAAAGATTACGAACCATATCATACAATGGGACCACTTTGTGGAATCTTCGACCAACGTGCTGCAGAAAAATTAAATCATAAGGCCGATAGTTTAGGATTTGATGCAATTTCCATCGGTGGGGTTTTAGCTTGGTTGTTGGATTGCATGGATTCAGGATTACTCGGCGAAGAAGAGCTCGGTGTTAAAGGAAAACCAAAATGGGATGTAAATAATTTTGATCTGGTAAATGATTCTATGCACAATGCAAATTTGGCAATTGCTTTACTTGATGAAATAGTTAAACCGGAATCAAAAATAGATTTGAGCCTTGGTGCCCGTAAAATTGCAAGAGCTTGGGCAAAATGCATTTCAAAAGAAATAATGGATAAATTTGTTTATACCGCATTTGCTCGCCAAGGTTGGATGGTGCCAAATCAGTATTGGACTCCCGGAGTTTTGTCTCCAATGGGTATTATGGGAAAATACTACAACGATTATGGCAGAGCATTTTTCTCTCCACGTGAATTAGGAAGAATATCTGCAACTAGAATGAAAAAAGAACTTATTCTCGACAATCTTGGTATTTGCAGATTCCATAGAGCATGGGCAGAAGACATTATGCCTGATATAGTGCAGAAATTGTTTGGAGACAAAGAGGGATTTTTAAAATCAATTGATTTGGCTGCTAGTAGAATTAATAGCCGTAACTCCAGCGTTTTCTGGGAATCAGAAAGAAATATTGACTATGTCTTTACATTTTTAAAACTTAAACAAAAGACCGAAAAGAATAATTCCGAACTTGATTATTGGGTGAAACGTTTCGAAGAAAATAAGCATGAAGCTGCTTATGATTTTTGGTATGAAATTCATAAAGGCGTTCATGAGTTATTGAGAGAGTTTCCTATTTAATTGCAAAATTTAACCACAAAAATTTTCTGTGGTTAAATTTTAAGCGTTTGAGATCTGTCGGGACCAACGCTTAGGTATTTTATTTTTACTCCCGTATTTACTGAAATGTACTTTAAATAGTTGTGAAGTTCAACAGGTAATTCTTCAAATTTGCTACATTTGGAAATATCTTTTTTCCAGCCTGGTAATTCGTCGTAGATAATTTCGCTAATTGAGCTTAAATCATAAGGCATTTCTGTTGTAATTTCTCCGTTTACTTTATAAGCTACTGCAACTTTTAACGTATCTAATCCGCTTAGCACATCTGCTTTTGTAACAATAAGTTTATCAACACCATTAAGCATTATGGAGTACTTAAGAGCAACAAGGTCGAGCCATCCACAACGACGAGGTCTTCCTGTAGTTGAACCATATTCGTGTCCTTTGTCTCTAAGATATTGCCCGATTTCGTCAGTGAGTTCTGTTGGGAATGGGCCACTACCAACTCTTGTGCAATATGCCTTTACAATCCCATAAACTTTACCTACCTTTTTAGGCGATATTCCTAATCCTGTGCATACTCCCGAACAGGTTGTGTTTGATGAAGTAACATAAGGGTAGGAACCAAAATCTATATCCAACAGTGAACCTTGAGCACCTTCGGCCAGAATAGATTTTTTTAATTTAATTGCTTGATTTACATAATTTTCTGAATTAACAAATTTAAATTGTTTTAAAAATTCAACAGCATCGAACCATTGTTTTTCAAGTTCATCAAAACTTTCAAAATAATTGTAACCATTCAAAATTTTTATGTGATGGCTTTTGGCATTATTATATTTTTCGATAAAACATTTACTATCAAATATATCTCCTGTTTTGACGGCTATTCTTGCTGTTTTATCGGTATATGCCGGTCCTATGCCTTTAAGCGTACTTCCAATCTTCTTTTCTGCTTTTGTTTCTTCGTATACTTTATCAAGAATACGGTGAGACGGTAAAATAAGTTGTGCTTTATTGCTTATTAAAAGATTTTCTTTAAGATTAGCTCCGATTTTTTGAGCTTCAAGAATTTCTTTTTTTAGAATAATAGGGTCAATAACAACTCCATTACCTATTAAATTTACGGTGTTATCATGAAAAATACCTGAAGGAATAGTGTGTAAAACATGTTTTATCCCATTAAATTCAAGGGTGTGTCCGGCATTGGGACCTCCTTGAAACCTAGCTATAATATCATATTTTGGTGTGATAACGTCAACAATTTTTCCTTTTCCTTCATCACCCCATTGGAGCCCTAACAAAACATCTACTTTCATCTTATCCGCAATTAAAAAAAAAATTACCTAGTTTTACAATCTTTACAAATGCCGTAAAAATACAAAGAATGATGCGTAATATCAAAATTAAAATTCTTTTTTAAGGTTTTTTCTATTTCTGAAATTCGAGGGTCGCAAAACTCAATTACTTTCCCGCAACTTGAACAAATCATGTGGTCGTGTTGACCGCATTGATAGGCTTTTTCATATGTACTGTGATTTTTCCCGAATTGATGCTTAATAATTAAGCCTGCATCAATCAAAATATCTATATTATTGTATAATGTAGCTCGGCTAACCTGATAATTTTTATTTTTCATTGATATATACAAGCTTTCTATGTCGAAATGTCCTTCTCTGCTATATATTTCGTCAAGTATGGCAAACCTTTCGGGAGTTTTTCTGTAACCTTTTCTTTCGAGGTAATCCGTTAAAATTGCCTTTATTGATAAGTTGTAATTTTTTATTTCCATTTTTAATTATAATTTTAGACTAAATTAAAATTATTTGTTTTAATAGCCAAAAATCTTCAGAATTATTTATAAACAATTTTATCAATAAATTTTAACAATCATTTGAATTATTAAAAAAAAAAATGAAATTTGTTAAAATTTTTTAATTAGTTATTATGAAGACGACTTTAATTTTGTTAGTATTTCAGATTTTGTTTTTTTATAGTTTGTTTTCTCAAAAAAGAATTGTACCTCCCGGAACAGTTAAACTTAATGACAGTACCTACATTGACAAATTTGAGGTTACAAATCTCAATTACAGAGAGTATATGTACTGGACAGCCAAAAAATATGGTCCTAAAAGTCCTGAGTTTATTTCGATATTGCCTGATACAACAGTCTGGGGAACGAAAACAAGATTGGCTTATGTATCGCTTTATTTACGTCATCCGGCTTATGCCAATTATCCTGTTGTTGGTGTAACCTATGAGCAAGCCGTAAAGTACTGTGAGTGGAGAACAGATAGAGTTAATGAATATATTTATTTCAAAGAAAATAAAATCAAACCGGGTACAGATATTAGTAATGTTCAGATACCAAAGCGTATAAAATTCAGATTGCCCACAAGAAAGGAATGGGAGGAAGCTGCTGCTTATGATTTTCCCCGAAAAATAAGAAAGCTATTGTTAAAAGAAAAAATAGCTCTTTACGAGGTTTTTAAATTTAATTTTGGAGATGATTACATAAAAGCTCCGGTTGAATCTGAAATTACAGTTCCTGTGCATTCTTATAGTCCAAACGTAATTGGGATTTATCATATTTTAGGTAATGTCGCTGAAATGATTGATGAGTATGGAATTGCAAAAGGGGGTTCATGGCGACAACGTCCCGAAGAAGTTACTGTCCTCACGGATTTTAGATATTATAAACCTGAAAGCTGGATTGGATTTAGATGTGTTTGCGATATCATTAAAGAAAAAAATGAAGATGAAAGTGAAGAAAAATAAATTTTTTAAAAAGAATTAAATATGAGTTTCAAGGTTTATAATTTCAACCTTTCCACACAATCCACAACCAACTAACTAACCAACCAACTAACCAACCAACTAACTAAACTAACTAACTAACTAACTAACTAACTAATAACCAGACTTATCCGGGAATTGTGGGATTGGTGGCAATTTTTTCTCAAATTTTTCAAGTTCTTGAAGGATTATTTCTATAGCTTTATCAAGCTGGTCGTCAATTCCATTAAATTCTCTATGTGGGTCGTTTTGAACTTCGAAATCTGGGTCAACGCCGTGTCCTTCAATAATCCACCCGGTTTCGTCGAAATGAGCAAATTCCGGTTTAAATAATTGCCCTCCGTCAACAAAAGGAAGACTGCCTCTAATACCAATTACTCCCCCCCAACTTCTTACTCCTACAATAGGACCAATCCTGTGTCTGCGGAATTGATAAGGGAATAAATCTCCGTCTGAGGCAGAGTATTGGTCTATAAGTAATACTTTTGGACCGAATAGCATTCCTCCGGGCTTGGTATTTGGTTCAGGAATATCTCTCGACATAACCATCATTGACATTTCCCTTCTTAATCTTTCGATTAGCATTGGGGATACATTTCCTCCGCCATTACCTCTATCGTCTATGATTAAAGCTTTTTTCGATAATTGAGGATAATAATGTTTTACAAATTCATTAAGACCAACAACAGACATATCTGGAATATGAATATATCCAACCTGTCCATTGGTTTTTAAATTAACGTATTCGATATTATTTCTTACCCAATTATAATAAATGAGTTCAGACTCTTTTTCGGTGGTTCTTATTAGATATGTTCTTGCGTCTTTTTCAGATGGTTTGGAATTTATTTCAATCTCAATAGTTTTGTTAGCCTGGTCAATTAATAACTCGTAAATGTTATTATAATTTTTAAGACTTAAACCGTTAATAGAAATAATAAAATCACCTTCTTTAATTTCATTGTCCGGAGTTTGAAGAGGGGATTTAAGATTTTCGTACCAATTTTCTCCCTTATAAATTTTCAGAATTTTAAAATATCCTGATTTTTTGTCTTTTTCAAATTCAGCTCCGAGCAGTCCTAATTTTATACGATTAATTTGTTTGCGATCGCCACCGCCAACATAAGCATGACCGGCATTTAATTCTCCAATCATTTCGCCGATAATATAATTCAAGTCGTGCCTGTCATTTACATATGGGAGCAGTTCAGCATATTTTTCAAATTGCTTATGCCAATCAACTTTGTGAAGTCCCGGATCGTAGAAATAGTCTCGCATTTGCCTCCAAGATTCACTGAAAATCTGATACCATTCTGATTTTAGGTCAACTATAACATTCAAAGGACTAATATTTACGGGGTTTTCAAGATTAACTTTTCCTGAAGGCAAGTCTGTTACATAAATATTTTTATCCTTTTGCAGCAATATCTTTTTACCGTCAAAGCTTATTTTATAGTATGAAAAATTTCCGACTTCAACAGTTTTAAGAGTCTTAAAATCAAAGAATGAGAGTTTTGTTTCCTGATTAATTCTACTTTCAAGATAGAATAATTTGTCGTCTGCCCAGAAAAGATTATAGAAATTTCCGGCGGGCATGGGTAAAACTTCTGTTCTGTTTTCGATATTATCAATATCAATATTGAATTGTTGTTCAGAAGTCTTTTTAACTGATTTTTGATTTGTATTTTTGGGATCAAAAACTTTGTCATCTTTTGGTGTAAAAGGAGATTCTGCTAATTTCGATAAAGTTACAAAATATATTCTGCTCATGTCTTTGTAGGCAACATTCCATTCAACGCTGCTGTAAATCGGATTGAAATCTCTATTAGAAACGAAGAACAAGTATTTTCCATCGCTGCTGAAAACCGGCTCAAAAGATTCAAACCATTCAGAAGTAACAAGATATTTTGTATTTTTTGGAATATTATAAAGCCAAACTTTGGAAATTCTACTAACATCTTTATCACTAAAAGCAATCCAATTATTATCCGGAGACCAATTATAATTATTTATTTCCCATATAGATGATTGGTGAACTGTAGTTATTATTTTCGTTTCAATGTCAATAAAATTAAGTTCAAGTTTTTTATTGTGAAAAAGAATTTTTTTGCTGTCGGGAGACCATTTTAGAGAATAAATATATCCGGAATCAAAGTTTGTCAATTGAATTTCACTACCTGGTTTATCGGGAGATTGGATGAAAATTTGATATTCTCCGTTTTTGTCCGAAATATAGGCAATATATTTACCATCCGGCGACCATACAGGATTCCGATCGTGAGCTCCTGATGAGTTTGTTATATTTCTTATTATGCCTTGTTTTACGGGGATGTTAAATATTTCTCCTCTTGCAGACAAAACTAATCGGTTTCCATCAGGAGAAAGATCGGGAGTCCTGAATTCAGATGACACATCTTTCATTACTGATCTTCCGGATGAAAAGTCTTCTTGAATTGAGATGAACAGTTTTATAATTTTAGATTCTTTTAAATCGTAATAATAAATATATCCTCCGTTCTCGAAAATTATCTTGTCAGTACCTAAACTTGGAAATTTAATGTCGTAACGAGTAAAATTTGTAAGCTTTTTAGTTTCTTTAGTTTTTGTGTCGTAAACAAAGAGGTTCATTATTCTATCGCGGTCGGAGATAAAATAAATTTTATCATTATACCACATTGGGAAAATGTCTTGAGCGGGGTTTTCTGTGATGTTTTCAAAACTTTTTGTTTTAAAATCGAATATCCAAATGTCATCGGCCATGCCTCCCTTATAGTATTTCCAGGTTCGGAATTCACGGAATACCCTATTCATTGCAAGTTTTTTACCATCTGGTGAGTATGAACACCAGCTTGCAGTTGAAAATGGGAGAGGAGAACTCATTCCTCCGTCAATGGGAGCTAAAAATAGTTGTCCTTTAAAATCATTAAAAGATTTTCCTCTACTTCTGTAAACAACATTTTTACCATCGTTGGTCCAGCTCATAACGATATTGTTAGGCCCCATTCTGTCAGAGACATCATCTCTTTCGAGAGTGGCAGTGAAGGTAATTCTTTTGGGTTCGCCTCCTGTTTTAGGTATTAAATAAACTTCTGTATTACCGTCATACTGAGCAGTAAAAGCTATTGTTTTGCCGTCAGGCGAAAATCTTGCAAACATCTCAAATCCGCTGTGTGATGTAAGTCTTTTTGCTACACCTCCCGATATTGGAACCAGGTACAAATCACCGGCATAAGAAAAAACTACAGTATCGTTATACTCATTTGGAAACCTTAATAGTCTTGTTTCTTCAAGAGAAAAAACTTCAAAACTGATAATTAAAGATATTATGAGCAACAAACAACAAAAAAATATTTTCTTCATACAATCAATTAAATGTCAACATCTTGATGATATCCGTAACGATAAAGCAACATTGCATTTTCGTAAGAGGATCTCATACCTAAAACTTTTGATTTATACGGAGAATTGACAATTTTGTTCACAAGAATATCTGTTTTTATACTATCATCCTGTCCTGACAATAACATTGTCTTAAATATATACTTTTCGGGTAATTTAGTAAAAATACCTTGGTTTGTAAATCCTGACTGGATATAAATAATCTTTATCCCGTATTTAAGGAATTCGCCACTTGCCGATGCTAAATATCCGTGTAGAGCTCTTTTGGATGCAGCCCATTCATAGCAATCGTTTGAAGCAAAATCTTCAGATGAATTTCCTAATTGAATTATTGCTGATTTTATTTTACTAATTAGATTGTTAAATATTTTAATCGGTGAATAAAAATTAACTTGCATTGAATCGTTCGCCTCAGTGGTTCCTGCAAGATTAAAAACGTAATCAATTTTGGAATTGAGGTTTTGTAAATGATTAATAAACTTATCAACATCAGTTTCTTTTTTTAAATCACATTTTAATTGAATATGATTTTTAAAAATTTCAATTTTATGAGGAGCAGAATTATACTGTAAAATTAAATCAGCTCCTCTTTTTTGTAGTTCTATTGCTAATTGTGAACCAATATGTCCTGAAGCTCCCAATACAAGGCAGGTTTTATTCTTAAAATCATTTTCGTATAGGTAAAACTCTTTAGGTTTTTCTGTGATTTTATGTGAATACAAAAATGCTCCAAAATTGCCCCCTACACCAGCAGTGGCACATAAAATTTTGGAACCATCGTAAAGCTCATTATTTTCCTGCAACAGAGCTAAAGTTATTGGAATAGTAGCTCCCGATACATTTCCGTATTTGTGTTGCCCGTATAGAATAATTTTTTCTTTAGGAATTGAAAAATGTTTAGCTATTGGAAAAATAATTGCATTACCGGTTTGGTGAGGAACGAAAAAACTAATATCTTCAATTTTATGATTTGTAGCTTTAAGACAATCAACAACTGAATCGGTAATGTTTTTTATGGCCCTGTCTTTTATTAACAGGTCGTCCATATATAAATTTTTGTTCTTATCAACACCCACAAAATCAAGCATGTATTGGTCTTGATAATTATTCAAATAAATAATACCAAATTTTTCTTCTGATTCTATTTTTGTTAAAACAACGGCAGCAGCAGCATCCCCAAATGTAACAAAAGGCACAAACTTAATTCTCTGAGTCAAGAACGAAGACATTGTTTCACTGTGAGCAATTACAACATTTTTTGCTTCGGGATGTGAATTCAACCATTCAATTGCTCTTTGGAGATTCAATAAAAAACCTGCACATCCGCTCTGAAGACTAAATGCCGGTGTGTAATTAGAACTTTCAACAAAGAATGCTTTTACATTTGCTGCAATTCCGGGAGCTTTTTGTTGAGGTGAAACTGTACTGACAAACCATGCATCTATTTCTTCAGCTTTTATTTTTGCGTCAATCAAACAGTTTTCTACTGCTTTTACCGCTAAATCTAATGATGTTTCTGAATAAAACAACTTTTTGCGTGTGGGCGGGAATGGACTCACATGGTATCTTTCGTAAAAACCCATAATTTCGGTCACAAAATAATCAAAAGCTCTTGCATCAGGATTGTTAGCTTTATATTTTAAAAAGTTTTCGCTTTCTGAGATTCTGTCTTCTTTAAAACCTGACAGAAAAGATTTACTTATCGCATCTTGTATGTCCTTATTGGAGATTTTGTATTTACCGTGTGAATAACCAAAGCCACTAAATATGTAATTTATATGCTTCATTATGAATAATTTTTGATTGTATTTTTTAATTATTAATAATTCCGATAAGAATCTTTTATTACAATTAGTTTCGACTCCATACTTCTGCGAACATTAGGCACATTAAGTCTGTAGGTAGAATGCAAAATTCTGCGAGCTATTTCTCTTACCGGTGTAAGTTTTTTTTGTCTTATTGCTTGTAATGAAGCACTTATTTGTTGTTCATTTAAAATGCTTACCATTCCCGAATCAATAACACCCGGCAGATAATAAATACACCTAACATTTCGTTGATATAAAGTATTTGCAAATTCTCTAGCAAATGCTCTTAAAGCTCTTTTTGAAGCAACGTAAGGAGCAGACCCGGGAAATTGTGCATCTTCGCCAACCGAACCTGTAATTAATACACATTCTTTTACTGAATCAGCAAAAATCTCAACGCTATTTTTAACAGACCGATAATTTACTTCCATAACTCTTATATATTCTTCAATTGAAGTTTCGCCTGCTTTTGCAAGTGGACCGGTAATAGCATGTGTGCAAATTAGGTAATCAATTGATTTAAAGTTACTTAAAATGTTTGATTTAAAGTTTTTTATTTCTTTTTCGTTTGATAAATCTGCTTTGTATATTCTGCAACATAATCCAAATTCAGATTCGATTTTTTTCTTAATACTTAATGCCTCCTTTGAGCCGGAATTATATTGAAGCAATATGTTTGAGCAAGAATTTTCAGCAGCACATAGAGCTATTTCTTTGCCTAATCCTCCTGAAGCTCCAGTAATTAGAATAGTTTTACCTTCCAATTCTTTTTTAGAATCAAACTTAATTTTTTCTTCCGGAACAATATAGGAAAAGCCCCCAAATTCTCCACCAAGTCCTGCTACAGCAGTAAAAACTTTTATGCCGGGTAATAGTTTTTTTTGATTTTCAAGTTCGCAAAATGCCGCAGGAATTGAGGCTCCTGAGAGATTTCCATACTTTATTTGAATGTCTTTGAAAACTTTATTTTGGTCAAGATTCAAGTTTTTTACAACACTGTCAACAATTGCATTTCCTGTTTGATGCGGGATAAAAATGTCAACATCAACAAATCCAGTTTGACTTTTTTCTTCGATTATTTTGAAAGCTTTTGTAATATTTGGTACGGCTCTGTTTTTAACCATTCTGGGATTCATTATCAGATTTCCTTTTGAATCAGAAGCTAAAAAGTCAATCATTGTTGTATCTTCATGATTGGTAATTGCAATAACGCCACATTGTTTTTTTGTTTTAACACGTGAAAGAACCACTGCTGCTGCAGAATCCCCAAAAGTTACATAAGGAACAAAATCTCTTTCTTTAGTTAGCAAGGATGACATAATCTCTCCATGAGCTATTAAAATATGATTGGCTTCAGGATGGTTTTTAAAATAATTTATGGCATTTTCAAGGTTGATGTTAAATCCAACACAAGCAGATGTTAATGAATATGTTGGCTTTTGATTGTGTATGCCCGTAAAATAAGATTTAATAAATTCTGCTATTCCTGGAGTAATATGCGATTGTGTAGCAGTGCTTGCAAACCATGCATCAATATCGTCTCCTTTAAGTCCGGTTTTTTGAAGAACATTTTCTGTGGCTTTGACGCATAGTGAAACTACGTCTTCTGCTTCTTCCATGTGATTAAAATCCGGTGGAAATGGTACAACGTGATACCGAAATTCAAATCCCATAAGTGTTTTGCATAAAAATTCAAATTCGTTTAAGTCTGATTGTGATTTGAATTCATCAGATTCTTTTATGCGATTTTGATCGAATCCTTCTAAAATACCTGATTCGATGGCTTTTTGAATTTCTGAATTGCTGATTTTATACTGTCCGGTTACAAAATGTATTCCAGTAAAGATATAGCTATCACTCATTTTTATTCTTTTTATCTTTAAAAAACATTTCTATCTTTTTATTGCCACAAAGTTGAACAACAGAACTGAATTCTTTTATTTCTGCATCTAAACCGGCAAGTGTGTCATTATATAGAGCTGTATATAGAACAGACTTTAAAGCAGTTAAAGATTCTTTTGGTTTTACAGCTAATTTTTCTGCAAAATCAAAACCGTATTTAATCACATCTTCATCTTCAATTATTTCTTGAAGCAAACCTTTATAAATAGCTTTTTCTAAGGGGATTTCTTTTCCGATAGATAAATAATAAAAAGTATCAGCAGGACTTAGATATTTAGAAAGTAAAGTTATTCCTCCTGCACCAGGAATGAGCCCTAAATCAGTTTCGGGCATTTTTAGCACTGTGGTTTTGTCGGCAAATCTTATATCGCAATGCAGAGCAAGCTCAAGCCCACCCCCGAAAACAATTCCTTTCAAGCAACAAATAACCGGTACCGGTATGGAATGTAGTTTTCTGAAAACTGATTGAACCCTCGAACACATCAATTCAGCTTGTTTATAATCTGCACCAGCTATTTCTTTTAAGTCGCCTCCTGCCGAAAATACTTTATCATCGCTATAAATTATAACTGCTTTTAAATCATTTTCATTAATGCAATGGTCGAAAATAACTTCAAGTTCATTTATAAATAATTTGCTTATCTTATTATATTTCAATGGATTATTAAGTTTTATCCATCTAATTTCATTATTTTTATCGGTTTGGATTGTACTAAAATTGTATTTCATTGTTCAATAAAAGTATATGTTATTTTTCCTTTTTCGTTTTTGCCTCCTGATATCATGGTAAATCTTGAATTTCTTGCAGCTCTTAAAGCAGCTTCAGAAATGCACGAAGCATCACCTGATGAATTTGCTGAAATAACGTTAGCAGAACGAACTCTGCCATCCGAGCCAATTAGAATATCCACAACTACTTTACCACCATGACGGCATGTAAATACAGGTACTTCAATATATATTTTGCCCCTCTTGGGATTTTCAAGCTCTACAAATACCAGTGCAGGACCAGAATAATTTTGATAATTGTCGGAATTATTATTCTCATTTTTAGATTTATCATTTTTAGAGTTTTCCTTGTTTTCCTGTTTATCTTGATTCCCCTGATTTTTATCTTGATATCTTATTGGATTATCTCCGTATTTTTCATTTAAAAATTGTGTTTCATAATATTTTCTAAGCTCATCTTCCGACATTGCTTCAAATTTTTGATATTGCACAGGATTGTTTGAGGCTACGTTTCTAAATTCATTAATATAGTCCTGAATATTAAAATCTTCGCCAAGAATATTTTCTTCAACAGGTTTTTTTGTGATTTCCTCAATATATTCAGGCTCAATAATCATGTAGGTTTCTTCATGAATTGTTAAGGATTGAATCTTATTTACTAAAAGAATAATAACGATAATAAGATGAAACAAAATTGTTCCTAGAATAGCGTTAATATTTTCTTTACTAAGCTTCAAATTCTAAAAATTCGTTTCTGCAAAAATAAAAACTTTCTCGATAGTTTTATATATACCAATTTATGAATAAACTTAATGACAATCTTAACTGATAAATTCCATAATTTTATATGACTATTATCAATTAAAAATTTACAAAAATATGTTGTATAATAAGGTTTTAATTTCTCTAAATTTATAAAAAGTAGTAGTTTTGCAAAAAATAATAATAATAATAATAATAATTAAATGACTGAGTTACTGGAATTGGTTGTTAGAACTACGGGCATCAGTTATAAAAATGTTTCTGCCACTGTAGCACTTCTAAATGATGGAGCAACAATTCCGTTTATTAGTCGTTATCGAAAAGAAAAAACCGGCGGGCTCGACGAAACTCAGATTGAAATCATCAAAAAAGAGTATGAAAGATTTGTTGAGATTAAAGATAGAAAAAAAAGCATCATAAGTTCAGTTGAAAAACAAGGGAAACTTACCGATGAATTTTTAAATCAAATAAATTCCACCTGGGATATAAATGAAATTGAAGATTTATATCTGCCATATAAACCAAAACGTAAAACAAGAGCTTCGGTAGCTCGTGAAAAAGGCTTAGAACCGCTTGCCGAAGCAATCCTGAAACAAGCTCCAAAGTTTGATGTTTTTAAATTTGCAGAATCATTTGTTAACGAGCAAGTTAAAGATGTTGATGAAGCAATTCAGGGAGCAAAAGATATTATTTCCGAAATTGTTAGTGAAGAGAAACAGGCAAGGGAAAGAATTAGAAAAATTTTTGCACAAACAGCTATTATTTCATCCAGAGTTATAAAATCTAAAGAAGCCGAAGCCGAAAAATATAAAGATTACTTTGAATTTTCCCAAAAATTAGATAATTGTCCTTCTCATAGAATTTTGGCAATTATGCGTGCTAATCGTGAATCTTTATTGCGTGTTGATATTTCTCCCGATAGAAACTTAGCACTAAAATCATTAAATTATCTATTTGTTAAAGGGAAGGAACATTCCTCTTTAATTGTTGCCGAAGCTGTTGAAGATGCTTATGATAGATTATTAAAACCATCAATCGAAAATGAATTTTTTAATGATGCTAAACAAAAGGCTGATATACAAGCAATTGAAGTGTTTGCGTCAAATTTAAGACAGCTTTTACTTGAACCTCCTCTTGGCAAAAAACGAGTAATGGGCATTGATCCGGGATATAAAACAGGTTGCAAAGTTGTTTGTCTTGACGAAACGGGAAATCTTCTTCATAACGAAACAATTTATCCGCATAAACCACAAGAAGAAGTTGCTTTAGCTTCAAAAAAAATATCTACACTTGTCAGTACGTATAAAATCGAAGCTATTGCAATTGGTAATGGCACTGCAAGCAGAGAAACAGAGTATTTTATTAAGAAAATACATTTCGATAGGGAAGTTAAGGTTTATGTTGTAAGCGAGGACGGAGCCTCTGTTTATTCAGCATCCTCAATTGCTAGGGAAGAATTTCCGCAATATGATGTTACTGTTCGGGGTGCTGTTTCTATTGCCAGACGTTTGATGGACCCACTGGCTGAATTGGTTAAAATTGACCCGAAAGCAATAGGAGTGGGGCAATATCAACATGATGTTGACCAAAAGATGCTTAAAGAAAGCCTTGACCGTGTGGTAGAATCCTGTGTAAATACGGTTGGAGTTAACCTGAATACTGCGAGTAAACATTTATTAACTTACGTTTCAGGATTAGGACCAGTATTGGCACAAAATATAGTTGAGTATCGCAAGACTAACGGTTATTTTAAATCTAGAAAAGAATTGATTAAAGTTCCAAGGTTAGGTGCAAAAGCCTATGAACAATGTGCAGGATTTTTACGTATTCCAGAAAGTGATAATCCGCTTGATAACAGTGCCGTGCATCCCGAAGCTTATGGAGTTGTTGAAAAAATTGCTAAAAATCTCGGAGTTAAAATCAATGACTTGATAAGTAATAAGGACTTGGTTTCTAAAATAAATCTACATGATTATATTGACGAGAATTTCGGATTACCAACATTGCAAGATATAGTAGCTGAACTGGAAAAGCCCGGAAGAGATCCGCGAAAACAAGTTAAAGTTTTAGAGTTTGATAAAAGTATCTACAAAATTGAAGACTTGAAAGAAGGTATGATTTTGCCAGGGATTATTACTAATATTACAAACTTTGGAGCATTCGTTGATATTGGAATTAAGGAAAACGGATTAATCCATATTTCCCAAATTACAGAACAATTTATTTCTAATCCTTCACAAGTATTGAAGTTACATCAGCATGTTAGAGTGAAAATTTTATCTATAGATATAGAAAGAAAAAGAATACAACTTAGTATGAAAGAAATTCAACAGTAATTTTTGTTTAATAAATAACAATTGATATGAGTAGTAAAAAGATTATTGATTTAGACAATGTGGTAGTAAAAATTGCCGGTGATTCCGGAGACGGAATACAATTAACCGGAACACAATTGACAAATACCACAGCTTTAATGGGAGAAGAAGTCGCGACTTTTCCTGATTATCCGGCTGAAATTAGAGCACCCCAGGGAACAGTTGGTGGTGTATCAGGTTTTCAACTACATTTTGGCAAAAATGTTTATACTCCGGGGGATAAATGTGATGTTCTAATCGCATTGAATCCTGCAGCTATTATGGCAAATATTAATAATATAAAATGGGGATCAACCATAATAGCCGATTCGGATACTTTTAGTGAAGCAAATTTCGAAAAAGCAGGTTTTACTCCCGAACTTTTTGAACAAATAAAGCAAAACAATAATTTAATTGAAGCACCAATAAGTTCTATGACCAAAGCAGCTCTTCAGGATACAGGTTTAGATATCAAAACTATAATGAAGATGAAAAACATGTTTGCTTTGGGTATTGTTTATAAGCTATTTGGATTTCCTTTGAAATATACAGAGGAATTTTTAGAAAAGAAGTTTAAAAATAAGCCTGAATTGGCAGAAGCTAACAAAAAGGTATTACAAGGCGGGGCCTCTTATGCCTCAGCAATTCAGGCAATTCCGTCGTTTAGAGTTAGTAATGATACAAGACTAAAAGGGAAATATAAAAGTATAAGCGGAAATATAGCTACAGCATGGGGTTTATTGGCAGCAGCCGAAAAGGCAAATTTGCCATTTTATTTAGGTTCTTATCCAATAACCCCGGCAACTGAAATTTTAATGGAAATCGCAGAAAGAAGAGATTTGGGAGCTAAATGCTTACAGGCAGAAGATGAAATCGGAGGAATTGTTACAGCTATTGGCGCTGCTTTTGCAGGAAATTTTGCAGCAACGTCCACTTCTGGACCTGGTTTAGCATTAAAATCTGAAGCTCTTGGTTTAGCTGTTATGACTGAATTGCCATTGGTTGTTGTTGACGTTCAGCGTGGTGGACCATCAACAGGGTTACCAACAAAAACCGAGCAAGCAGATTTAATGCAGGCATTATTCGGACGAAATGGAGAATCTCCTGTTCCTGTTATTGCTGCAAGTACTCCATCAAATTGTTTCCATTATGCTTATCAGGCATCAAAAATTGCAATCGAACACATGACTCCCGTATTGTTGTTGACAGATTCTTATCTTGCCAACGGAACCGAACCGTGGAAAATTGTTTCTGTTAAAGATCTAGATGAAATTAAACCTAAATTTGCTAAGGAAGATGTAGAATGTTATCAGCCTTATGCAAGAGATGAAAATTTTGTAAGAATGTGGGCAATTCCAGGTACTCCCGGATTAGAACACAGAATCGGAGGTCTGGAAAAGATGGATATTACCGGAACTGTCTCTTATGTACCGGCAAATCACGAAAGAATGACAATGTTAAGGGACAGTAAAGTAAAGAAAATAGCTGATTTTATACCATTGCAAATTGTAGAGGGTTTCGAAGATGCCGATACTCTTATTATTGGTTGGGGCAGTTCTTACGGACATATAGAGTCTGCTATTGAAGAATTGGCTCAAAACGGTTTAAAACTTGCCCATGCACATATTCATTACATCAATCCATTTCCAAAAAATCTTGGTGAAATCCTTGAAAAATATAAGAGAATTATTGTTTGTGAAATGAACATGGGACAACTTGCCAACTATTTGAGAATGACCTTCCCGCAATATAAATACGAACAAATAAATAAAATTCAGGGATTACCATTTACAGTGAATGAAATCGTAGAAAAAATTCAAAAAATGATGGAGGAATAAATTATGTCAACAACATACGAAGCTAAAGATTTTAAAAGCGGGCAAATGGTAAGATGGTGCCCTGGTTGTGGAGACTTCTCCATTTTAGCAGCTGTTCAAAAAGCTTTTGCAGAAACCGGACGTAAACGTGAAGATTTTGTAGTAGTTTCGGGTATAGGTTGTTCATCTCGTTTTCCGTATTATATGAATACTTATGGATTTCACGGTATTCATGGACGTGCAGCTTTGCTTGCTACAGGTGTAAAAATTGCTAATCCTAAACTCAGCGTTTGGCAAATTACCGGTGATGGAGATGCACTCGCTATTGGAGGGAATCACTTTATTCACGAAGTACGTAGAAATATTGATGTTAATGTTTTGTTGTTTAACAACGAAATTTATGGTCTTACTAAAGGTCAGTATTCTCCTACATCAAAATTTGGTCAAAAAACAAAGACTTCGCCTTATGGGACATTAGAAAAACCTTTTAATGTTGGCTCTTTGACAATTGGTGCAGGAGGAACATTCTTTGCACGAACTATTGACGTTAACGTTAAGGAAAACGTTGAAATCTTCAAGTTTGCTGATAAATTTAAAGGTACATCTATAATTGAAATTCTTCAGAATTGTGTAATCTTTAATGATGGAGCCCACAATAAAATTACAAATAAGGATGAGCGTGAAGAAAATCAATTGTGGGTTGAACACGGAAAACCAATGATTTTTGGTAAGAATAAAGATAAGGGCTTAATTTTTGAAAATGGCGAATTGAAGATAGTTAAAATAGGTGAAAACGGTATTACCGAAAAGGATATTTTAGTTCATGATATGACACAAAAGAACCCAATTATTCACCTTGCACTTGCTAATCTTAATTTGCCTGACTTTCCGATGGTATTTGGAATTATTAGGGCCGTTGAAGCTTCTTGCTTTGATGATTTGCTTAATCAACAAATTGAAGAAGTTAAAAGTAAATCAAAATTTAAATGCATGGATGATGTATTTAATAGTGGGAGTACTTGGACTGTTGAATAATAAAAAAACCGGCAAATCCGGTTTTTTTATTTTATCCATTGTTGAAGATCGTTTTCAAGCTCTGCCTTTCCTCTATAACCTACCAATCTTTTTATCTCTTTTCCGTCTTTCAGGAGTATTAAACAAGGAATTCCACTAACCTGGTACTGAGTTGAGAGATTTTTATTATAATCAGTATTAACTGATACTACTTTAATTTTAGACTCATAGTTTCCCGCAAATTCTTCTAATACGGGTTTCATTAGTTTACATGGACGACACCAGTCGGCATAGAAATCTACAAGGTAAAGCCCTTTTTTAGTTGTTGCATCAAAATTTGATTCTGTAAGGGAAATGATTTTTGACTGAGTAAGTTGCGTGTTTTGAGCATTTGCAAATAAACCAAACATTGCAATGGCACTTAATAAAACAATAATTTTTTTCATAGTTTCAATTTTTGAAATTTATAAAGATTTTTCTATATAACACATTATATCATTTTTTTGTTCAACGTTAAACCATTTAATATCATTATACCTTCTAAACCATGTCATTTGCCTGCGGATATAATGTCTTGTATTTCGTTTAATTTGTTCAATCGCAGTTTCAAGATTGATTTTGTTGTCAAAGTAATCAAAAATTTCTTTGTAACCTATTGTTTTTAAAGGAATTAATTCTTTATATACTGATAAGCTTTTAACTTCATCTATTAACCCGGCTACTATCATTTTATCCACTCTTAAATTGGCTTTTTGATAAAGTTTTTCTCTTTCTAATTCTATGCCAATTTTTATGATTTCAAAATCTCTTTTGGGGATATTTCTTTTCCTGTATTCTGAGAATTTTTTCCCGGTTTGTTTGTATATTTCCAGGGCTCTTAACAGTCTTTGAGGATTGTTTTTATCAACAGAGTTATAATATTCCGGATCTATTTTTTTTACCTCTTGCTTTAACTTTTCAAGGCCATAAGTTTTTAAAAAAACATTTACTTCTTCACGAATTTTAGGATCATGATCAGGCATTTCATCAACTCCATAACAAACAGCATCAATATATAAACCCGAACCTCCACACAAAATTGCAATGTTGTTTTTTTTGAAATATTCACTCGATAAAGCGAGAAAATCTTGTTCGTATTTACTTATACTGTAATGTTGGGTAACCGAAATATGCCCTATAAAATGATGTTTTACGGTATTTAATTGATTTACATCAGGTTTGGCAACTCCAATATTTAATTCTTTAAAAAATTGCCTCGAATCGCAAGAGAAAATTTCTGAATTAATTCTTTGTGCTATTTCAATGCTAAGCTCTGTTTTTCCAATTGCTGTGGGACCTAGAATAACAAAAAGTTTTTTTGTCATTTTAAAATTCTAATAATCATCTAAATTATCATATCCATATTCGTTGAAATCATCATATAAATCATCATCAATGTCATTAAAATCATCATCTTCGATGTCATTATCATCGGTAATATCATCAACAAATAATTGTTCTGGAGGATTTCCGTGAGATAGTGTACATATAGGAAATTGGAGATTTTCATCACTTTCGGATTTTTCTCTGATGTTTACTATTTCAATAAAAAATGCTCTTACTGAGAAAAAGTCGAAAATGTAAATATATCTTTGTCCTACAACAGGTTTGAATTTGGCTAATTTAGTGCTGTCCATAAGCATTACCTCTTTTTGAGTTTCGGGGTCAATGCATTCGGCACTAATTTCTTGAAGTTTATCCCAATTTTTATTTGAAAGATAAAAAGTTGTTAATAAGCTTGGGTCATAATTACAAGCTGACTGAATAGCCAAATGCAAATCCATAAAGGTTTTGTCTTCTTCAATTTCTATATCTCTTACGAAATCATCATCGTAAGCACTTACAATTCTGTATTTTATTATTCTGCTCATAATGTTAAAATAAATTTTAACGTATCTATATTATCTGCATATTCATTTAATTCCGGATATTGTGTTCTTCCGAATTCCACTTCAAAAGATTTTGATAATTTACTGGTCGAAACACATTGAATATCCTCTATATTCTTATTTATCTCTTTATAAATATCTTCGGCAAATTTATAAAATTTATAATGTAAAACACCAACGGGTGAATTTATTTTATCGTTTTCAATCAAAATAATATTTCCTGGATTTAAAACCGGAATTCTGCTAACAATATTTACTGCATATTGGTATTCCAGATTATTTGCGTACTTATGATGATAAATCAAATGTTTATACTTTTCAAAAGCTTTGAACAAAGGATTGAAATCATAATCTTCCGGAATGTAAATCAAACTCACACTTCTGCAACCTAATCCGAAATATAAGAAAATATCATCAGTCAGTTTTGATAGTTCTTCTTCGGTTTCATTGCCACTAAGTATTCCAATTGAATTTCTGTTTTTTCTAAGTATAGATGGAATACTTGAAAAATAATATTCAAAATAACGGTTTGAATTGTTATTGCCTGTGGCAATTATTGCATCAACCCTACTGATAGACCCATCTGCAATTTTAATCAAATAGTTTTTTTCTTTGTGTTTTTTCAGAATCCTATTGATAATCCATTTTATTAAAACAGAATCTTTACTGCTCGGTTTTATAATCGTACTAATTCCGCTAAGATAGGCACAGATAAAATCATGAAGACCAACCAAAGGTATATTCCCTGCCATAATTATACCTAAAGTTTTTTTTGATAAATCTTTTGAAAAATCATAATTCTTAGTCCAATCAGTTAGTTTGTTTTCTGTCAATAAATAAGCATAATGATTGAACGAATTCTTAACGAATTCTTCAGTAAACCAAGAATTTTCCAGATTTATTTTTTCGTATCCCGGAAAATCGTATAAGTCTCGATTTTCAATTAATTGAGATAATTCTGTCCCAATTTCTGATAAAATTTCTATGCGATCTTGTAATGTCATAAACTTTTAATAACCACTCTGATCCCATGTCTCGTTAATGATTTCGTTAAATTGGTATTGAAATTCACCGTTGAAAATCATGTTTAAAATAAAAATAATCAATACCAAAATTGAAAGAATTAATCCTATTATAGCACAAATTTTTCCTGTTTTAATATTGTTATAGGAAGAATAAGTGTATTGCCCCGGATTTTGTTTATAAAGCTGTAAAGGTTTGCCAGCCATTGCCAGAGCAATAACTGCAAAAATTGTAGGGACAAATGATCCGCAACAACAAATTGTTAATATTGATAATATTCCAAAAGTTAATATAGCAGATGAATTTGGTAAGTTTTGTTGATATAAGTAATTATTGTTTTGAGGTGGAATATTTGGCGGTGTCTGGCTTTTATTTGATGAATATGAATTATTTGTATTTTTAGCATAAAGTTTTTCTTCTTCAATTTCTTTTTGACGATTGAATTCATGATGTTCCGGACCAAAACCTTTGGATTGATATGATGTATGTTGCTGATTTTCAGCTTTAATATCCGAAATTACTGTTTTGTCTGGTTCAATAGAGTTCGGATCTTCAATATTTATATTTTCATTTGATGTGAGTGTTAAGTCGTCATTCAACTCGGGAATATCCGGAATATTTGTAATGTCTGGAACAGGAGGTATTTCCTGGTTTTTGTTGGGGTTTTGATTCAAATCGTCTGTCATATTTTAATGAATTTAATTATGTAATTTACGAAAATAATTATTGCATTAAAAATAAATAAATATTTTAAAATTTTAGCTCCGTTTTTAATTTTAAAAATTAAATATATAGATAGAAAAACAAACATAAGAATTAAAGGCAAAAGGGCAGGATAGTATAATATACTTTTACAAATGTTTCCATTGAGAAGTTCCATTGCTGCTCTCTGCATTCCGCATCCCGGACAGTCAAAACCTGTTAATTTATGAATAGGGCAAGGTAACATCTTTTAGATAATTTTATGAACAAAATTAAAACAAATTCTTTGATTTGTTTTTTAATGCTACAAAAATATTTCTAAGAAAATATCTCGGATTTTTCAAGGTTTAATGATAATAATAAAAAAAAGTCCTTCTTTTCAGAAGGACCGTGGTACCACCTAGGATCGAACTAGGGACACCAGGATTTTCAGTCCTGTGCTCTACCAACTGAGCTATGGTACCAATTTGGACTGCAAAAATATGTAGAATTTTTTAATTATACAAGAACTTTACGAAAAAAATACAAAATTTTTTTTAATATAAATTCTATATATCAGAAATTCAGGAATTTAATAATTGTTTTATATTGAAAAAATGTCGAGATAATCTACTTTAGTATGTAAAAATGTATATTGGTATTTATGTCTTAAATAGTATCTTTGCGAAAAAAAATTACATGTATCAAATTTCAGAACTGAGTAACGGAATAAGATTAGTACATAAATATGTGGATTCTGATGTTGCTCACTGTGGAATAATTATAAATACAGGTTCACGCGACGAAGATGAGAATCAATCTGGACTGGCTCATTTTACAGAGCACATGCTTTTTAAAGGGACAAAACATCGTAAAACTTTTCATATACTAAGCCGTCTCGAAGATGTAGGAGGTGAAATTGATGCCTATACCTCTAAGGAAGAAACCTGTGTAACTGCAAGTTTTTTAAACGAGTTTTACGAACGTGCCATTGAATTGCTAAATGATGTTGTTTTTAATTCTACATTTCCCGAAAGAGAATTTGAACGTGAACGTGAAGTAATTATTGATGAAATAAATTCATATAAAGATTCTCCCGTTGACACCATATATGATTTGTTTGAGGAGATGATTTTTCCGAAACATCCTTTAGGAAGAAATATACTTGGTTCTCAAAAATTGTTGAAAAAATTTAAAGTTGATGAAATAAGGACTTTTGTCGCTAAGAAATACAATACAGATCAAATGGTCTTTGCATCAATCGGAAAGATAAAATTCGATAGGTTGCAGAAATTATGTAAAAAATATTTGGAGCAGAATCCTGCAAATTACCGAAATTACAAAAGAATTGAATTTAATAACAAAACTGTTTTTGAAAAGAAAATTGCTCGCAAAACACATCAATTGCATTGCATAATCGGTACCTATGCATATTCTTATAAAAATCCGAAAAGATTGCCTTTTTTTATGATAAATAATCTTCTTGCGGGACCGGGTATGAATTCCAGATTAAACCTACTCTTACGCGAAAAAAAAGGTTTTAGCTACAATATAGAATCTAATTATACGAATTACGAAGATACAGGCTCGTTTACTATTTATTTCAGCTCCGATAAAAATAATCATGAAATCGCATTAGAATTGATTTTTAAAGAGTTTTCAGCTCTTAAATCAAAATCTCTAGGAACTTTACAATTAAACAAAATGAAAAAACAGCTTATCGGACAACTTGCAATTGCAAACGAAATTCACTCTAACGTTCTGATGGGTATTGGTAAGTCTGTTTTGGTTTACAATAATGTTGAAACCTTAAAAGAAATGTATTCCGAAATTGAAAAAGTTACTGAAAGTGACATTCTCGAGGTAGCAAATGAAATTTTAAATAAGGACAATTTTTCAAAACTTATTTTCTATTAGTATGACTAATTTTATTTACGATATCAAGCAGGAATATATTGACAGTTTTTGTAATATCGAAGACGATGTTTTAAAAGATTTATATAGAGAGACACATCTAACTCAGTTACATCCACGAATGATCTCCGGACCGACTCAGGCAGCTTTTATCGCTATGTTAGTAAAAATATCAAATGCAAAAAATGTTCTTGAAATCGGAACATATACAGGATATACATCAATTTGTATAGCACGTGCACTGCCTGAAAACGGTAAATTAACAAGTATAGAAATAAACGATGAAATCGAATGGCTTATAAGAAAATATTTTAAACTGGCAGATATTGAAAATAAAGTTAACTTATTAATAGGTGATGCTCTTGAAATTTTACCTAAAATAGAAGAAGTTTTTGATCTTGTTTTTATAGATGCGGATAAGAGAGAGTATATAAATTATTACGAAATTGTGTTGTCAAAAACAAAGCCCGGAGGTTTAATATTAGTAGATAATGTTTTGTGGGACAATAAAATTTTTTATCCGGTAGAATCTAATGATTACATGACAAAAGGCATAATGGAATTTAATGATTTTGTAAGAAATGACAACAGGGTAGAAAAAGTAATTCTTGATATACGTGACGGTTTTATGATTTTGAGAAAAAATGGAAGAGTAAATAGGAGATAAAGAATAAAAAGAAGCAGAAAGTTGATTACATGAGTATTTGTATTTGCTAAAATATTTTTATGCTAAAGTGGATAAAAAATTATATTGTTAAGGTTTGTGATTTTACATATCCGGTATTTAGCAGGTTTATGTCAAGATTAACGTACAGATATGCTTTTACAGGAGGATTGAACACAACCTTTGATATTTTCTTATATTTTGTTTTTTACAATTTTATTTTAAAAAAAAATAATCTTGACCTTGGTGTTATTGTTATTTCATCACATATAGCGGCTTTTTTGATAGTTTTTCCGATCACTTTTATTACAGGATTTTTAATGGCAAAATATGTAACCTTTACTCAATCTGTTTTTCGAGGTCGCAAACAATTATTCAGGTATGGAGTGTCTGTAACCGGTTCAATTATTCTAAACTATGTTTTATTGAAATTTTTTGTTGAATTGTGCTATATATGGCCAACAATATCAAAAATTTTAACCACAGGCATAGTTATTTTATACTCTTACTTTATGCAAAAACATTTCACATTTGATGTTAAAACAAATGATTATAAATAATTGGTATTAAGTAAGTTTTTTTAAGATATTGTTTATGTATTATAAAAATTATTTTCTTATCTCCTTAAAAGCTTTTTCAATTACGGATTCGATTTGTTTGTTTAGAGTTTCAGCGTCTTGATCTCCATTAAAGCTGATAAGTTTGTTTTGTTGAATATAAAAATCCCTTATTTTTTCACTTCGATCCTGAAATACTTCGAGGCGATGGATTATAGTTTCGGGATTGAGGTCGTAGGTTCTTGCTTTATCTGTTTTTGATCTGGCGGTGAGTCTCTTCATAGCTTGAAGGGTAGATGTTTTTAATTCAATCACCACAGAAACCGAAGAATCTAATTTTTTCAACAAACCACCAAGTATGTATGCCTGAACAAGGGTTGAAGGAAATCCTTTAAAAATAAATCCTTTGGCATTCTTTGTTTCGGCTAGTTTACGCTCAATAAGCCTGATAGCTACGTCATCCGGAACAATATCTCCTTTTTCGAGATAGGGTTGAGCAATTTTTCCAAGTTCTGTTTGCGCGGCAACTTCTTGTCGGATCATTTCGCCGGTTGAAATGTATTCGAGTCCGAATTTTTCGGCTATGCGTTTTGCCTGGGTTCCTTTTCCTGCTCCGGGTCGTCCGAAGAAAACAACATTTAACAAAGTTTGAGCAAGTATTTCTTCAATGGTATTTGTAAGTCTTTCATACACTACATCAACTGTTCCTATTCCGTTAATTGGATAAAATTTATTTTGATTTTTATAAAAATCAATTACCGGAACAGTTTTAATATCGTATTCTCTGAGACGATTTTCGATAATTTCGATTTTATCGTCGGCACGAGCTTCCTTTTCGGCTCTGAGCATCATTCTTTTAACAAGTTCATCTCTTGGCACCTCAAGACTTAACAAACAGGACAATTTGGTGTTCATTTTCAGCAATAATCCATCTAAGATATAAGCTTGAGCATAAGTACGTGGGAACCCGTCGAAAAGAATACCATTAGAATCCGGATTCATTCTTATGCTTCTCTCAATGATTTGAACAATTATTTCATCTGAAACCAAACCACCTTGTTCGATGATTGACTTAGCTTCAAGTCCTAAAGAAGTTCCTTCAGCAATTTCCCTTCGTAGAATATCGCCTGTTGAAATGTAGGTTAGATTGTATTTTTCAGCGAGTCTTTTAGCTTGTGTTCCTTTTCCTGCACCGGGAGGTCCGAATAAAGCAATGTTAAGCATATAAGTTTATTTTTGATTACTTATTACATAAATATCTTTAAAATTTCTTCCATACGAGTTATAGTCAAGCCCGAAGCCCACAATAAAATCATTGGGAATTTCGAAACATCGGTATTTTATTGGAAATGAATTATTATACGCCTCAGGTTTAAGCAACAGAGTGCATATAACAATTTCTTTAGGATTTTTGGATTCTAAATCTTTCACAATATCAATAATTGTATTACCTGTATCAACAATGTCTTCAATAACAATAACCGTTCGACCTTCGATTTGTTCATTAAAACCTACAAGTTCTTTTATCTTTCCGCTACTTTGTGTTCCTTGATAAGAAGCAAGCTTTACAAAAGTAATGTTACATGGAATATTTAAGTTTTTAAACAATTCAGCAGCAAACATAAAAGAGCCATTTAGAATGCTAATAAAAATCGGGTCTTTATCGCCGTAATCGGTTTCTATTTGCAGAGCTAGTTTTTTAATTCTTTTTTTTATTTCGTTGTAAGAAATATATAGTTTAAAAACTTTATCTAAAATTTTAATTTCGTTCATTTCAGAAAAATTTATTGTTATATAAATTGTTACAAAATTAAAAAAAATATTTATTTTTACGAAAATTAAAAAAATTGAATTATGAAACCAGTTGTAAGTATTATTATGGGTTCTGTGAGTGATTATAAAATAATGGAAAAGGCTGCAGTTCAGTTGAATGAATTTAAGATTCCGTTTGAGATAAACGCTCTTTCGGCTCATCGTACTCCAGAAGAGGTAGAAAAATTTGCTAAAGGAGCAGCAGAAAGAGGAATAAAAGTAATAATTGCCGGTGCAGGTATGGCAGCTCATTTATGTGGAGTTATTGCAGCCATGACAACAGTGCCGGTTATCGGAGTTCCGATTAACGCAAGTTTGGATGGAATGGATGCTTTGTTAGCAATAGTTCAGATGCCGCCCGGAATACCTGTTGCAACAGTTGCAATTAATGGGGCTCAAAATGCTGCTATTCTGGCTGCTCAGATCATCGCTACCGGAGATCCAGAATTGGCTCAAAAATTGAAAGAGTTCAAAGAAAATCTCAAGGAAAAAATTGTTAAAGCTAACGAAGAACTTAAATCTTATAAGTTTGAATATAGAGTAAATTAAATATTTTTTAAAATGTTGAAATTAAAAATATCAGTTTTTGCATTGTTTTTTTGCTCGACAATTGCTTATTCTCAAACTGAAAACATTAATCCCGGAGGCAGACAATCCGGAATGGGATATGCTTCGGTTACTTTAAGTGATGTTTGGGCTGTGTTTAATAATCCTGCCGGAACAGCTCAGCTGGAAAGAATAAATTCAGGAATTTATTACGAAAATCGTTTTATTTTAAAAGAAACAGGATTGTCGGCTCTTGCATTTTCGGCTCCACTTGGAGGTACTACAATTAACGTGGGATTTGCCAATTTTGGTTTTTCTTCTTTTAATAAGCAAAAGGCTTCTTTAGGGTTTTCACAGCAACTTTTTAACAACTTTTTCCTTGGCATAAATGCTAATTATTTCAGTATGCGACAATCTGCCGATTATGGAAATTTTCACGGCATGAGTTTTGAAATCGGAGCTTTATTTATTCAAGGAAATAATCTACGAATAGCAACCTACATAGCAAATCCGGTTAATGTATCCTATTTTGCCGACAATACCTTTAAATTGCCGTTTTGTTTGAGAATAGGATTGTCGTATAAATTCAGTAATTCCCTTTTATTTGCACTAGAAACCGGAAAATCAATAAACGGCTTTACTCACGTTTTTCGATCTGGTATTGAATACACTATTAACCATAAATTTATGTTTAGAACTGGTGTAGCATTTTATCCTATCGAATATACTTTTGGACTGGGATATAAAATCTCTGATTTTAATCTGGATTTTTCTTATGCTTATCACAATGTTTTAGGCAGTACTCCAAAAATTTCGTTGAATTATGCTTTTTAAAAGACTTATTATATTTATTACTATTACCGGTTTCCCAATTTTGTTGATATCACAGGAGGAAACTTTAAGCAGGTTGGACGAAATTATCGAAGAAATTGCTTCTGCCTCAGATTCGGAATTGGATTACACCACCTTATTCGATGCTCTCGAAAAATACTGGTATGATCCTATTGACCTTAATCAGGCTACCGAAACTCAACTTAAGGAATTACTTTTTTTGAATGAATTTCAGATATATTCTATCATTAAATACAGAAAGAAATACGGCAATTTCATGAGTATATATGAGTTGCAGTTTGTTGATGGAATGGATTTGTTGACTCTTAAAAGATTATTGCCATTTGTTACTGTAGCTGATGTTAGAAGGACTGAGACACTGGATTTGAAGAAGGCATTGACATACGGTAAAAATGTTACTTTTTTACGCTATCAACAAACTTTACAACAAAAGTCCGGGTATATTCCCGTACCGGATAGCATTCTTGCCATAAATCCCGATAAAAGCCGTTATTTGGGGAGTCCCTATAAGCTTTATTTTCGACATTCTTTCCAATTTAAAAATCGCTTATTATTTGGTATTACTGCCGAGAAGGATGATGGCGAACAATTTTTCAGAGGAGCACAAAAATACGGATTTGATTTTTATTCTGCTCATTTCCAGCTAAATGATGTGTGGAAATTTAAAAAAATTATTGTTGGAGATTATTTAGCACAATTCGGACAAGGCTTGACTCTCTGGAGTGGCTTGAGTTTCGGTAAAACCAGCAGTATTTCGGGAGTAATGAAAAAAGCTAGAGGTATCAACAAATATAGTTCGGTAAACGAAACTTCTTTTTTCAGAGGCCAGGCTTCTACTATTAATTTCGGCAAATTTAATTTTACTGAATTTATTTCATACAAAAATATTGATGGCACAATAACTTCTATATCAGATACAACAGATTCCGACATAATTGAAGAACAGTATTTAACTTCTTTTCTTGAGACCGGATATCATAGAACACCTTCTGAAATAAAGAAACGTAAAACAATTTCCGAATTTGTTACAGGTTTTAATGCAAATTACACTCTAAACAAGCTTAGATTAGGAGCAACCGGAGTATATTATAATTATTCTATTCCGATTGGAAGCAGAACAGAACCTTACAGATTTTTTGATTTTAATGGAAGTTCAAATTCTAATTTTGGTGTTGATTATATTTATACGCAAAATAAACTTATTTTGTTCGGAGAGACATCCTTGAGCCAAAATTTAGGTTGGGCAAGCCTTAACGGTGCTTTGATAGATTTTGTCCCTGAGTTTAAAATGTCATTAGTGCATAGGTATTATCGTCCTGATTATCAAAATATGTATACAAATCCATTTTCCGAAGGAAATAAGGCATACAATGAATCGGGATTATTCATCGGAACAGAGATATTCCCACGCAAATACTGGAAGATTGAAAGCTTTTTTGATTCGTGGAATTATCCATGGTTAAGATATAGTGTAAATTCGCCTTCAACCGGTAACGATATGCTTGTGCAGATTTCATATTTTCCAAAACGTAATTTAGATATGTATTTCCGGTACAGGAATAAAACAAAACAAAAAAATAATACTGAAATTACTACCGGTATAAGACCGCTAACAGATTATAATACAACAAGATACAGGTATCATTTAAACTATGTTGTTAATAAAAATCTTACTCTTAAGAGTAGGATAGAACTCTCGAATTACAAAATCAATGAACGAGATGACTGGGGATTTATGATTTATCAGGATTTTCAATTCAAACCTGACAGATTGCCGTTAACATTTACAGCAAGAGTAGCTGTTTTTGAAATTGATTCTTATGATGCTGCAATTTATGCTTACGAGCCTGATGTATTATACGGATTTTCTGTTCCAGCATATTATGGACAAGGTCTAAGAAATGTTCTGGTTGTAAAATACACAGCTTCGAGAAACATAGATTTTTGGTTTAGAATTTCCAATACTTATTTCAACGACAGGGATTATATTAGCAGTGGGTTGGATAAAATTAACGGGCGAAATAAAACAGACGTAAAACTTCAACTTAGATATAAATTTTAATGCTGCTTCAAACAAAAGAAGAACACATTGATTTTTTGAATAAAAAAATTATCGTAGCTGTTTCTAAAGTTTTAAATCAAAATGAATATGTTCTTACAGTAATGATTGCTGCTCAAGCAATTGAGGTTTTGGGTGCATATTTAGATGATAAACCTATGCGGGCTAAAGGCTTGTCTGCAAAGCGTTTTGAACTGGCTTTGTATAAGCTTTTCCCCAAGAAATATGCTGAATTAAATTCAAAGTCATTTTTATATACACAAATGCGTGCTTGCCTAACACACATGTTCATCCCAACTCCTTCGTTACTGATTGTTGGAAAACAGGATTTGGAGGGCTATAAACACCTTGAAATGGAAAATGGAACATTAATAATTAAAGTAGATGAACTTTTAAAGGATTTGATAAATGCAACCAATAAAGTTATAAAATTACTTTTGGAAGGTAAAATTAGGCCGAAAAAAATCTCAATTAGCAGCAGATATTAATTGAAGCCTCCAAGTCTTACAATATCAGTTCTTTTGTTTACGCACATTATAGGAATTTTCTTAAACAATTCCTTGTTTGCTGCCCGTTTTAAATCTCTTACGTATTCACGATATTTGTCTGTCATAACCAATATAAGGTCAGCTTCAACTTGATTGGCGTAATTATAAATTTCATCAGCAAAATTCTTCCCGTTTTCGAGAACTTTAAGGTCATAATCAATTAATTCTCTTTCGAACCAATTTTGAGAAAATTTAATGTTTGCTGCAAGTGATTTTTGTTTAAATCCGTCGGAGTAATTATGAGTTATTATATAAACATTGCTTTTGAAAAGAGTGTTTATATATCTTATCCATTGAATTTTTATTCTTGCACTTTTGTCATGATCAATAGGAACAACAATTCTATCATATTCACCGTGCTGTACAGGACTTTGTACGAGTATAAACGGAATCTTGACGAATTTTTTTACAACTTTCATGGCTTTTTTTACTGTTTTTTCACCATGAGTGCCCATAACTGCAAGGTATGCATCAATTTCAACGCCATAGTTATATATTTCTTTAAATAAATTTCCTCTTCTAACATCAACATTTATTTGAACATCAGCGTTAGTTTTGTTTGCAATAAAATTGTCTGCAATTTCCTGAAGTTTTCTTTTTGCTTCCTCAATTTGAGAGGTTTTTCTAACAATATGAATAAGATTAATAGGGCTGTTGGAAGATTTGCTAATCATATAGGCATGTTCTAATGCAAAATCACCAACTTCTGTAAAATCATGGGGTACCAAAATTGTTTTTTTCATAACAGAATTGATTAGAGTTATTTTTATTTAACAAATATAACGAAATTTTATACAAAATAGTTGCTACAAATTTAAAAAAAAATTTTTGTCAAAAAGAATTTTTAATATTTTGTATATCTTTTATCAACAATTGTAAAAAAGTTTGATTCATAAAATTATTTTCGAATACCTGGTAACAGATATCAAACGACTTATAATCCTTTATTTTATCGTAGTATTCACCAAATCCAAACCCAATTGCTTCTATACAGCGATTATCACCAAGATGTTGAACTAATTTGAGTTTTAAATGTTCGTTGCTTTTACCGACAATTTTACCGGAACCGTTATCAAAAACTCCTCTGGTAACGAATGTTGGGGTCATATTTTGAGGTCCAAAAGGAGAAAATTGTCGTAAAATCCTGTAAAATTTAGGTGTAATGTCTTTTAATTCTATTAGCATGTCAGCTTCTAATACCGGTGTTTTTTGTTCATTGGTAATATGTTCTTCCACATATTTGGTAAATTTTTTTTTGAATTCCGGAAAGTTTTCAATTTTCACAGTGAGACCGGCTGCATACATATGCCCACCAAAATTTTCGAGCAGGTCTGAACAGGATTCGATAGCTTCGTAGAGATTAAATCCCGGAACTGATCTTGCTGACCCTGTAGCAAAATTACCTGATCTTGTAAAAATTATTGTTGGTCTGTGATAAGTTTCGATTAATCTGGAAGCAACAATTCCTATTACTCCTTTTAGCCAGTTTTCGTTATAAAGAACAGTGCAAGCTGCATTTAATTCTTCAGGATTATTTTTTATCAGCTCAAGAGCTTGCTCAGTAATATCGTGGTCTAATTCTTTACGGCTATCATTAAAAAGGTTTATTTGACCAGCAATATCGTTTGCATATTCTAAGTTATCGGTTATTAGCAGTTCCACAGCTTTATTACCCGAATTCATTCTGCCTGCTGCGTTTATTCGCGGTCCGATTTTAAAAACAATGTCGTTTATTTGAATTTCTTTATCCGTTAGGCATGATAGATCTATTATACTTTTTAAACCGGGCAAGGGCTCAGTATTTAATTGCTGTAATCCGTAATAAGCTAAAATTCTGTTTTCGCCCGTGATTGGTACAATATCTGAACCTATTGAAACTACAACTAAATCAAGAAGCCTGATTAAATCATAATAATCAAGATTTTTATAAATACAATATGCTTGTAATAATTTAAAAGCAACTCCGCATCCCGATAATTCTTTGTATGGATAATTACATTCGGGTCTTTTAGGGTCCAAAACAGCCAGAGCACAAGGGATTTTTTCCCCCGGATTGTGATGATCGCAAACAATTAGATCTATGTTCTTGCATTTGGCATATTCTGCTTTTTCAACTGCTTTTATGCCACAATCAACTGCAATAATTAAGGTTATCTTATTTTCATCTGCATAGTCTAAAGCTTTAAAAGAAATCCCATAGCCCTCGTTATACCTGTCGGGGATATAAAAGTCAAGTTTATCGGTGAATTTGCGTAAAAATCTGTAAACCAGAGCTACTCCGGTAGTACCGTCAACATCGTAATCTCCGAAAACAAGTATTTTTTCATTTTTGGATATTGCTTGATCAAGTCTTTGAACGGCAATATCCATATCTTTCATTTCAAAAGGATTGTGCAAATCGCTAATTTCAGGTCTGAAAAAAACTCTTGCCTGATCATAAGTCTCTATCCCTCTTTGGACAAGCAAATTGGCAATTATTTTATCAACATTCAGTACTTCAGCAAGTTTTTCAACTTTTTCTTTATCTCCATTCTCTTTAATTATCCAACGAGGCTTGTTCATTTTTATATTTTTATGCAACAATATTAATGTTTTAATTTAAATTTTCATAATATAAATTTTCTTTTTTATCAATACTTTTTCAAAAATTAAAGGCTCGGGGCGAGTTAATATTTTAAATTATTGTTCAAAATAAATTAAAATATCTTGACTAAAATTGACAAAAAATTAGTTATAAACTAAGAAAATATTTAAAATATGAAATTTCTTTATGGATATATTATTAATCCATAGAATTTTTTGAATGTAAACCTGAAAATTCAAAAAATTTTAGTTATTTAAACAAGAACGCATAATTTTATTTAGAATCAAGCAAAAACCAATTTGATAATTTTTTTCTTAAATTTTAGATTCTGAACTCTATTTTATAAATTTGCCAAAAATTTAAGCAGATGGAACAATTAGGTTTAAGTGAACAGGAAATAATCAGACGTGAAGCATTACAGGAATTAATTAATCTTGGAATAGATCCATATCCTGCCGAAGAGTATCCGGTAAACATTCATACAACCGACATTCTTGGACAATTTGATGATAGCGTTGAAAATGAAAAATTACAAAATGTTTGCATTTCCGGACGAATTATGAGTCGTAGAATTATGGGAAATGCCTCTTTTGCAGAGTTGCAGGATTCCAAAGGAAAGATTCAATTATATTTCAAGCGTGATGATATTTGTCCCGGCGAAGACAAAACAATGTATAATGTTGTTTTTAAAAAATTGCTCGATATTGGCGATATTATTGGAGTCAAAGGTTTTGTTTTCAGAACGCAGATGGGAGAGATTTCGGTTCATGTAAAAGAGTTTAAGGTTCTTTGCAAGTCGTTACGTCCACTGCCGATTGTTAAAGAAAAAGACGGGAAAGTTTTCGATGCCTTTACTGATCCCGAACAAAGATACAGACAAAGATACGTGGATTTGATCGTTAATCCACATGTAAAGGATGTTTTCATTAAAAGAACAAAAATAATCAACACCATGCGAGAGTTTTTCAACGAAAGAGGTTACCTTGAAGTTGAAACTCCAATTTTGCAAAGTATTCCAGGTGGAGCAGCAGCACGTCCTTTTATTACTCATCATAATGCTTTAAATATTCCATTATATTTACGTATTGCCAATGAACTTTATTTAAAAAGATTAATAGTTGGTGGTTTTGACGGGGTTTATGAATTTGCAAAAGATTTCCGTAATGAGGGAATGGACAGAACTCATAATCCTGAGTTTACTGTTCTCGAAATTTATGTTGCATATAAGGATTACTTGTGGATGATGAACTTCACAGAGGAAATGATCGAAAAAATAGCATTAGCTCTTCATGGAACTACAAAAGTGCAATACGGCGATAATATCATTGATTTTAAAAGACCTTTCCGCAGAGTTAGCATGTATGACGCCATAAAGGAATATACAGGTTATGATATTGAAGGTAAATCAGAAGATGAATTGCGTAAAATTTGTAAAGACTTTGAGATAGAAACAGATTCTTCGATGGGTAAAGGAAAATTGATTGATGCCATCTTTGGAGAAAAGTGTGAGCATCATTTTATTCAACCTACTTTTATCATTGATTATCCTATGGAGATGTCGCCATTAACAAAAAAACATCGCTCAAAACCGGGACTTACCGAACGTTTTGAATTGATGGTTAATGGAAAAGAACTTGCAAATGCATATTCAGAATTAAATGATCCTATTGACCAAAAACATAGATTCGAAGAACAACTCAGATTATCACAGCGTGGCGACGACGAAGCTATGTATATTGATTATGATTTCCTCAAAGCTCTTGAATACGGTATGCCTCCAAATTCAGGTATGGGTATTGGAATTGACCGCCTGACAATGTTCATGACCAATAGTCAATCAATTCAGGATGTTCTGTTCTTCCCGCAAATGAAACCTGAGAAAAAAGCAGAAGTTTTTGATGAAAAAGTATTCATCGAAATGGGGATTCCTGAAGATTGGGCAAAAGTTTTGGTAAAAGCAGGTTTTAATTCTGTTACTCAACTTAAACAAACCAGCGTCGGAAAATTGCACCAGATTTTATGCGGTTTGAACAAAAAACATAAACTTGGTTTAAAAAATCCTTCAGTTGATGAAGTTGATAAATGGATTAAAAATTAATGACAAAAGTTTTTTTTAATATTCTGATATTTTCATCATTTATCTTTGTCGCATTTTTATCTTATGCTCAAAATTCTATTGTAAAAGAATTCAAATTCCAAAATTCCGCACCAATTATCAAAGGTGTGGAATCGGAATTAAAAATAATCGCACTCGATAGTTTGGGAAAAGTCGCTGATTATGATTGTTTCAGCAGCATTTTCATTAATGGACAAAAGGTTGATATCTTTTTTAATGAAGGAGTTGCGACTTTAAAATTTAATTTTAAAGAAAAATCGGAATTGATATTATCTTGTGAAGATATTTCTGTTTCAAAAGAAATAAATCCCATCCCCTTATGGCTATCAATTCTGCCTCCCTTGATTGCAATTTTGTTAGCTTTACTTTTTAAAGAAGTTTATACAGCAATTTTTTTGGGAATTTTTTCAGGAACATTGATAATTGCTTTTTATTCCGGCACCGGCTTTATAGTTTCAATCGGAACCGCATTTTTCGGGGTTTTCGATACTTATATTGTCAGAGCCTTATCAGAAGGTTCTCATGTTTCCATTATTATTTTCAGCATGTTAATAGGTGCCACTGTAAATGTAATAAGCCGTAACGGAGGGATGCATGGCATTATACAAAAATTAACTAAGTATGCCAATACTCCGCGTTCTGGTCAGTTTGTTACATGGCTTATGGGAATTTTAATTTTTTTCGATGACTATGCTAATACACTTATAGTTGGAAATACAATCAGACCGGTAACTGATAAGTTGAAAATTTCTAGAGAAAAGCTGGCATACATTGTTGATAGTACCGCAGCTCCGGTTGCTTCAATAGCTTTTGTTACAACCTGGATAGGAGCGGAGCTTAGTTATATTCAATCAGCGATTACACTGGCAAATCTGGATGTTAGTCCTTATAGTATTTTCTTTATGAGCTTAAAATATTGTTTTTACCCGTTTTTAGCTTTGTTTTTTATTTTAGTGTTAATATACCTTAAACGTGATTTCGGACCAATGTATAAAGCCGAAATAAGAGCAAGAACCAAAGGAGTGTATTTACCTTCGAATGAGAAAAAAATAGAATATAATCTCAAAGAATTTGAAAGTTCGGTTGAAAAACCCAAAGCATTTAATGCAATAATTCCGGTTTTGGTTCTTGTTTTAGGAGCAATTATCGGGTTGTTTTATACAGGTTGGGATACAAATGTTTGGAATAATCCTGAAATAGGTTTTGTTACAAAACTATCGCAGATAATTGGTAATTCTGATTCTTATGTATCTTTGATACGTGCTTCGGGTTTGGCTTTGATCGTTGCCGTAATTTTAAGCGTAGCACAAAAAATATTGACAATTAAAGAAGCGGCAGAAAGTATTTTGAGTGGTTTTAAGGTAATGCTCACGGCAATTATAATTTTATGTTTAGCATGGGCTTTATCTAATCTTATATCAGATTTACGAACTGCAGATTTCATTATTCGTCTTATAACCACAACCGAAATAAGCCCAAATGTAATGCCATTACTAAGTTTTATTGTTTCAGCTTTGGTATCTTTCAGCACAGGTACTTCATGGGGAACAATGGCCATAATGTATCCTTTAATTTTACCGGCTACTTGGTCGCTATCTGTTCATTTCGGATTGGATTACGGGCAATCATTGGAAATTTTTGCTCACGTTAGTGCAACTGTAATTTCTGGTTCTGTTTTTGGTGACCATTGCAGTCCAATTTCTGATACCACAATTTTGAGTTCATTGTCTTCTTCGTGCAATCATATTCAGCACGTAAGGACTCAAGCTCCTTATGCCTTAATTGTGGCTTTGATTTCTGCATTATTTGGAACTTTTTTAGTAGAGAGTGGATTAAATATATTCATTGTTTATTTGATAATGATAATTTCGACTGTGTTGGTAATATATTTCTTTGGTAAACATACAGAAGTAGAAATAAACAAAACGTAGATTTTTTGGTTTTAATATAAAATTATTTTTATGTGGAAAGTTTTATTACTTGTTATTGGATTTTTAATTTTGGTTGTTATTGGTTTAGGAATTAATATATTTTTCACAAAGAAGAAAAAATTTCCTCAAACTTCAATAAGCAAAAATAAAGATATGCACAAACTTAATATTACCTGTGTTAAACACGATGAATACAAAGCTTGTGGTATAAATGGTGGTTGTTGCGGAGGTGCTAATCTCCACAATCATGATGATGAAACTGAATAATTATTCTTTTCCGGAATCGCTAGCTTGTTCGATTGTTTCTTTATTATTTTCTTTAGATTCCTCTGATTCTTTAACAGAATTTTCGTTTAGGATATTATTATCAACCAAACAGTTATACCAGTTTACGATTTTTTTTACATCTGATTGGTAAACTCTGTCTCTGTCGAAATTAGGTAATACTGTTTCGAAAAATTCCAGATAATTATTGTTCTTAATTACTGAATTATCTATTTTTTTCCCTTCGTATTTTTTAAAAATATTATTAAAAATATCTTTTAAAGGAATTTCTCCGTCATCGGTATAAACAGCTACATCTTCTAATGTGCTGATCCTTGATGTGCTGAAAGCCGGCATTTTTTTACCGGTAACTAATGATTCAACAATAACGCTGCTTTTTCCTTTTGAAATTAATTTAAATAATCCGGACTGTCCGGAAATTGATAATATTCCTTCCAAATACATAACCAATCTTTTTAGTAATTCGAATGCAAAAATAAAATTAAAATAAAATATCGGCAAACAAAATTTATGCCTTAAAATTAATTCATGTTTCTTTCTTTTTTGATGTATTCGTAGGCTTCATTGATTTTTTTGAATTTTTCTTGTGCCGCCTTTTGTATATCTTCCCCCAAATGTGCAACCTTATCCGGATGGTGCTTCAAAGCTAAACTCCTGTATGCTTTTTTTATTTCTTCGTTGCTTGCAGACTGGTTTAATCCCAAAACGCTGTAATAATCATCTATGTTTAGTTTTGGCTTAAACATTGAATAAATTGTTTCAAAGTCATAGCCTGATAGTCCTATTTTAAAGCAAATATTTTTTATTGTTTCTATTTCGTTATTATGTAATTCACCATCAGCGTATGCTATTCCAAATAAATAATGAATAATTTGAAGTTTCAAGGGTTTAGTCATTTTCATTCTTATTTGAGTACAAACCTCGTCGAGGTTTATTTCTCTATCAAGAATTTCTTTTAAAATCCTGAGAGCTTCGAGAGTTTCTTCTTCGTTGAAGTTTTGCAGTAAAAATTTTTTTACAAAATTGAGTTCGCTCTTTCTAACAACATTATCGGCTTTCATTACGGCTGCTGATAATACCAATAAACTCAAAATAAAGTCTCCTCTGGTTGTTTTATTCCTGGAAACATTAACTGTGCTAACACTCACAGCATCGAGAAACCCACCTAAAATTAAGCCCAATAAAGCTCCAATAGGTCCACCGAATGCCCATCCTAAACCTGCTCCAATGATTTTACCAAACTTCATTATGTCCAATTTTTGTTAATATTCTTTGCGTCTGTAATATTACTGATTTTTTCTCGTCGTTTATAATCACAAAATCTGGTTTTTCATTAGTAAATAAAGCTTTTTGAGAATTGATTTTTTTTAATGCTTCTGTTTTTGAAATTTTATCTCTTTTTATAATTCGTTCGATAAGTAATTTTCGAGGACTTCTTACTTCAATAATATTTGTTAAAATTGTCTTTAATGATGTTTCATAAATTAAGGCCGATTCAATAGCAGCAATTTTAGCTTTTTGATTTTGCGACCAAAATATGAAATCATTTATAACGATGGGATGAACAACAGAATTTACAAATTTTCTTTCATCATTGTCGTTAAATATAATGCTTGACAGTAAAGGTTTATTTAATGTTCCATCTATGTAAATGGTTTTACCGTATTTATTTTTTAAAGAATCTATAATGTATTGGTTGGTATTTATCAATTCCGAAGCTCTTAAGTCTGAATAATAAACTGGTATTTGAAGTGTTTCAAAAATTTTAGAAACTGTAGATTTGCCGGAACCGATAATTCCGGTAAGTCCAATTTTAATCATGATTTTTCTTTTGCAAAATATAATTAATAAATTCCGGATTTATCTGAGTAACTCTAGCTTTGGTGTTTTTGCTTTCGACTTTTACTTGTATCATATCCTTACCTCTAATCTGGTAATCAACAAATGCATGAAAATCTTCGGATTTTATGTTCTCATAGTCGCTGAGGGGTATTTTACAAACAATGTTTACTTCATTTGGCGATAATATTACATCAAATTCTTCTGGAAAGTTTTCGGGAGTTATTTTTACCAATAATTTTTTTTCAGTAAATTCTTTTACCTTTACATTTACAATGACTTTTTTTATCGAAAAATTGATTTTACCTTCAAATTTGTCTAATATGGGCAGTTCAAAATAATTATTAAGGCTTGTAAGAATTACTTCTCTCGGTTGAGTGTATAGATAATTAATTGTATCAATAATTCCTTTTTCACCATAAATGGTTATTTTTTTTGGTGAAATAATAATTTCAGAAATAAAGTTTGAGATATCGTTTTCGGGAAAAACTAAATTTGCCTTGATAGGAACTGTTTTTGAAATACCTCTTTTATCTACAAAAAAAATTGTATCAGGAATAATTTTTCCAATGCTTACTTCATCGGAAAATAATTTACTAATCAGAGGAACAATATCTCGAGTCAATATATATTTTTCAGAAGAATTTTCTAAGGAAAAAATTTTTATGTTTTTATTGTTTAAATCTATATTTATCGGGATATCGAGGTTATTAAATTTTTCACGTATTAAAGAAAAACCTGTTCCTTTAACTTTAATAATAAAAGTTTTACTGATATTTTTTTGTATTAAATTTTCCGGAATATTTATGAAAGAAATATTTAAATTAAAATCCGTAACATATGTTTTGTTGAGTGCATTTAAAAACCACAAAATTGTTGAGATAATAACAAAAAATATAAAAATAAGAACATTGCGACTTCTGAATTTTCTTTTCAGTACCAACACAATGTTCTTTTTTTTATCCATAATAAATTATTTCTGAGTGTTTTGAAGATCAGAAGGGCTTGCAACAATTGAGCCTTTATCAATTTTAACTTTTACGTTGGAATCAATTTCAACCATTACATAAGTGTCGTGAACTTCGGTGATAATACCGTAAATGCCTCCAGATGTGATAACTTTATCGCCTTTCTGAAGGCTGTTTCTGAATTTTTGGGCTTCCTTTTGTCTTTTGATTTGTGGTCTAATCATAAAAAAGTAAAAAACAACAATAATAAGACCTAAGAAAATAAGCGTACCGTAAGGACTTTGACCTTCTTGTCCTGCCATTAAAAACAAATGATTCATCATAATTTTTGATTTAATTTAGTTAATTTTAATTTATAACATCACAATGTATAACCAATTCGGTTGAATTCGGTTGAGCGTTTGAATATACTATAGCTGTTTTAGTTTGTTTCCCACTTCTATTTGCACTGTCGAAGACTATTTCTATAATTCCTGTTTCTCCGGGTTTAACGGGTTCTTTAGACCATTTTGATGCTGTGCAACCGCAGGATGTTTTCACATTGGAAATTATAAGATTTCCTTTACCGTTATTTTTAAAAACAAAAGCATGCGAAACTTTTTCACCTGCGATAACAGTTCCAAAATTATATTCCATTTCTTCGAAGTCAATCGTTGGTGAACCGGATCGTACACTTTCAGTTGCCGAATTTGGATTGTTAATATTATAATCTCCACCGGTTTTATTGTTGCCGTTTTTACACGAAAATGTAATCACACTAAGAAAAACTATCGAATAAAAAATTAATCTGTTCATTTTTTTACGAAAATTTAACATTTTACAAAAATAAAATATTTTAAAGATTTTTAAAGAATAAAATCATTAAAAAATGTTAACAATCGGCTAAGCCTCGTCCTACTTTTAAGAGCAGACCTTTTTCTTTAAGCATTAAATGAATTTTATCAAGAATTCCATTAATAAAAACACTGCTTTTTTCGGTGCTGTAGTATTTTGAAATTTCTATATATTCGTTAATTGTAACTTTTACGGGGACCTCAGACATTTCGGTGTACTCACAAATTGCAAGATGCAGAAGCGATCTATCAACTAAGGCAAGTCTATCTAATTCCCATTTCTGTAATGCATCAACAATTATAGCATCAAATTTTTGTCTGTTTAAAACAGAAAACTTAAGCAATCTAAAGGCAAATGTTTTGTCTTCTTCATCTTTCCAAACACCAGGTATCTCAAATGACTGCGGATTTTTTTTGTATTTTTTTAAGTATTGCAAAATGTTACTAACCCAAAATTCAATATCATCGTTCCAAAAAATGTTGCGGTCCTCCAAAATTTCTTCGAGAAGTTTGTTTTTAAGAATTATTTTTTCTAAAATAAAGGAAATAATATCATAATCTTGATCAATTCCCAATTTTCCGTTATTCATGAATTTATAATAATGTTCGGATTTTATCAATGTTTCATGAATATTATTTATTAATCTATAATGTTCTATCCAATTTAAATCAAAATTTTTACAAGCTTTCTGAATAAGAGGGTGTTCTTTAAATTTTTTAATTATTTCATTATCAATTAATTTTGTGTTAGGATTCAAATCTTCACGACTTGGTATTAACTTGTTTTTTCTGATTTCTATTTTTTCTCTTTCGAGTTCAAAAAGTTCTATCAATAAACAATGTAAACTTAAAAATAAATTGTATGATTGTTCAATACTGTAATTTAAATCGTTTTCCAGTTTTGATAATTCAGAAATATCATCAGACTGTAAAAAACCGTAGTGAATCTGCATCACTTTCAATCGAATTAATCTTCGGCTAATCATGTTAATGTACTTGTCAAAAAATTTGCTGTGCAAAAATAATTTAATTCTTTTTACCAGCAATAAAAAAAATCAATGAAAAAAATCTTTGAAATTGTTGTTTGTATATTTATTTTTTATTTATATTTGTGCTGAACAATAAAATAGTGTTGTATGGAAGGCAATGAAAAAAGGAGAGAGGAAATTTTTTCTGTGTCTGTTAGAGCCGGAAAAAGGACGTATTTTTTTGATGTAAAAGAAACTAAACAAGGGGATTTCTACCTTACAATTACTGAAAGTAAAAAGGTTTTTGATCGTGATGGAAACTCAAGATTCGAAAAACACAAAGTTTTCTTATATAAAGAAGATTTTGGAAAGTTTGCCGAAGGTTACGAGAAAGCTGTAGAATATATTAAGGAACAAAAACCTGAGTATTTTATTCCACGCGAAAGTTCTGAAAACGAAAATTATTCTGATTATCAGGATTCAGATTCTGACGAAGAATAATGTTTTCTTTTTTATAAAATCTTAATTGCCGAAAAACTTAATTTTTGGGAATTATCTTTTTTTCTTAAAAATTCTTTTTAAGAAACATTTGTTTGTTTTGCTGTTATTAAGACTGTCTTGTTCTGCTTGAATCGCTTCGTAGGTTTTATATGCAGGTCGTTGTCCATAAAGATAGGTTCTTGTGTAAATGCGATTTTCGTTAATTCCAAAACCAGCATATTCAAATGACAAATTATTTCTGCTTACACTTCTTGATAAACTTTCTGTACTTGTCTCGTAAATCCCATCATTTCGGCTTACTTTATAATCATCTGATACTGATGCAAATTTCGATTGAAAGTTTTTTGAGGCTATAACAAAACTTTGCATCATCGTTTCGAGATATCCAATCCAGATACCTTTCTTTACACTTCCGTTTCCTGTATATAAGCTCGGTTCGAAATTTTCGGGGATAGTTGAAAAATATTCGTATGAAAATCCGGGAGATGTAACTGTTTTATTGTTAAAGTTATTTTTTACTGTTATATCATTGTTCCAGATAACAAGCTCGTAAGAACTTCGAAGCGTGTCTTTCATTTCGGAAGATTTCCATTTTGATTTAAGAATAATATTTTTTACAGATTCTAAAGCTCTTGTATTACTTACTTCGAATTCCTTACGGTAATATTCAGCTTCAACAAAAAAATTGGGAGTTTTTGAATTGTCATGAACATACTTTAACAATACAAATACTTCGTCGTTTTCATTTGTGAATTTATCAATTACGGTATAATTATTTTTGTCAACATATCCTGAAGCAATAATTTTACTCAATTCTTCAACATTATCTTTCATTATTATCCAACGATATTCTTCGCTTTTCTTTTCGAAATAATCTGATATTAAAAGCACATCAGATTTTGATGCAATTACTGCAAAACATAAAGCCCTTTGTATTGCAATGCTTTCTGCTAATTCTGTATCTTTAATTCGCGGATCACTTATTCCAATAGAGTATATAAAATAATTGGAACTTTGTGGTAAATTTTCTGCCCAATCAGGAATTTTATAGTATTGAGAAAATAAACTAAAATAAAATAAACTACTTAATATCAATAGGACAATATTCTTCATACTTTTTATATTTGCAAAAATTTAACATTGCTAATATGCAAAAAATAATTAATATTATAACTTTGGGATGTGCAAAAAACACTGTGGATTCCGAAAAATTTGCTTATATTGCTGAAAATCATGGATTTAAGGTTTATCATAATTCCGAAACTAATGATTTTAACATTGCTATTGTCAACACCTGCGGATTCATAAATGATGCCAAAGTACAATCAATTGATACAATTTTAGATTTAGTAGCTTTAAAAAAAAATAAAAATCTTGAAAAAATTATTGTATTCGGTTGTTTGAGCGAAAGATATATGAACGACTTAAAACAAGAGATCCCGGAGGTTGACGTTTTTCTTGGAAATTACAATCCTAACGACTTAATGTCGGCTCTAAATGTTCAAAATAGAAAAACTTATAATATTTATGGACGTATTTTTGAGTCGGCAAATCATTATTCATACTTAAAAATTGCCGAAGGATGCAACAGGAATTGCTCTTTTTGTGCAATTCCATTGTTTAAAGGGAAATATGTTTCTCGAGAAACAGACGAAATATTGCAAGAAGCTAAAGTGTTAAGCGATAATGGAGTTAAAGAATTACTTTTAATTGCTCAGGATTTGAGTTTTTACGGATATGATCTAAAAAAGAAATTTCTTCTGTCCGAACTCATCGAAAAGTTAAGTGTAATTGATGGTATTGAATGGATTAGAATGCACTATTTGTATCCGTTTTTGTTCCCTGAGAAGGTTATTGATATTGCTGCTGAAAATCCTAAAATTTGTAAATATTTTGATATTCCTGTTCAGCATATTTCCGACAAAATCCTTCAAATGATGAACCGTGGAGGTACAAAAGCAGAAACGTATAAACTCATTGAAAAAATCAGAAAAAAAATTCCTGATGCAGCCATCCGTACAAGTTTGCTTGTAGGTCATCCGGGTGAAGGCAAAAGAGAATTCGAAGAACTGCTTGAATTTGTTAAAATCATAAAATTCGATAGGCTTGGTGTGTTTGAATATTCGGAAGAAGAAGGAACAAAATCAGCAAAAAATTATAAAGATACGATAAAAACTTCTGTAAAAAAGCAAAGATCAAAAATGATTATGGATATTCAGGCTGAAATTTCTCTAGAACTTAATCTTAAAAAAGTAGGGAGAAGTTTTAAAACTATTGTTGATGAATTTGACGGAAAATTTTATTACGGGCGAACTGAATTTGATTCTCCTGAAGTTGATAATGAAGTGATTTTTACTTCGTTAGAAAAGATTGAAACAGGACAATTTGTTCAAGTAAATATAGAGTCTGCAGATGAATATTCATTGAGAGGAAAAAAAATCTAAAAAATCTTTTTGCAGATTTAAAATAAACATTTTATCTTTGTAGCTCAAAAAATGGACCAGTAGCTCAATTGGATAGAGCATCTGACTACGGATCAGAAGGTTAGGGGTTCGACTCCTCTCTGGTTCACAAGAGTCTCCGGTTGGAGACTTTTTTTTTAAATTGATTTTTAAATTTTTTTTTAAATGGAAGATATAAGAAATATTGCAATAATTGCTCATGTAGATCACGGAAAAACAACACTTGTTGACCGAATTTTATTTCAGGTAAAACTTTTCAGAGATAATCAAAATGTTGGTGAGTTAATTCTCGACTCAAATGAACTCGAACGAGAAAGAGGAATTACAATTTTAGCAAAAAATGTATCTGTGCGATACAAAGGCGTTAAAATTAACATCATAGATACTCCCGGACACGCTGATTTTGGCGGTGAGGTGGAACGAGTTTTAAATATGGCTGATGGAGTGTTGTTGATTGTTGATGCTTTTGAAGGACCTATGCCTCAAACACGATTTGTTCTTCAGAAGGTTATGGAACTTGGTCTTAAACCAATTGTTGTAATAAATAAGGTTGATAAACCAAATTGTAATCCGGAATTAGCACAAGAAAAGGTTTTTGATTTGATGTGTCAACTTAATGCAACAGAAGATCAATTAGACTTTCCAACCGTATTTGGTTCTGCAAAACAAGGCTGGATGAGTGATCACTGGGGAAATCAAACCTCAGATGTAGCATATTTGCTTGATGTAATCCTTGATACTATTAAACCAAAAGATTATCATGCAGGAAGTTTACAAATGCGGATAACTAATCTTGATTATTCATCTTATGTCGGTAGAATTGCTATCGGAAAAGTAACAAGAGGTAAAATACAAGCTGGTGATCAGGTTTCCGTTGTTAAACCCGATGGTACTATATTTAAGTCTGTAGTTAAAGAATTATATACATTTGAGGGTCTTGCCAAAGAAAAGACCAAGAAACCGGTTTATGCAGGGGAGATTTGTGCTATTATGGGACTTGAAAGTTTCGATATAGGAGATACTGTTTGCGATTTTATGGAACCCGAACCACTCGAAGCTATAAAAATTGATGAGCCTACAATCAGTATGTTTTTTATGACCAACGACTCTCCGTTTTTTGGAAGAGACGGAAAATTTATTACCTCCCGTCAGCTTAGAGACAGACTGTTTAGAGAAACTGAAAAAAATCTTGCACTACGGGTTGAAGAAACTGAATCAGCCGATAAATTTAAAGTTTACGGCAGAGGCATTTTACATCTCTCAATTTTAATCGAAACAATGAGGCGTGAAGGATATGAGTTGCAACTTGGTCAGCCAAAAGTTGTTATTAAGGAAATTAACGGAGTAAAACACGAACCTGTTGAATACCTCACTGTACATACACCTGAAACATCGGCCGGAAAAGTAATTGAAGTTGTTACATCGCGAAAAGGCGAACTCCTTAATATCGAGATTAAAAATGACTGGACATTCCTCGAATTTTACATCCCCTCTCGCGGATTAATAGGCATAAGGAATATATTATTGACACTTACTGAAGGAGAAGCAATTATAGCTCACAGATTTCATTCTTTTCAACCTTATAAAGGTGAAATCGGGAATAAACGCAACGGCTCTCTAATCAGCATAGAAACCGGAACTGCTATTGCTTATTCTCTGGATAAATTACAGGATAGAGGCATATTTTTCATTGAACCCGGCGAAGAAGTTTACGAAGGTCAAATTATTGGCGAAAATACAAGACAGGAAGATATTGGATTAAATGTAACAAAAACAAAAAAATTAACAAATATTAGAGCTGCAGGATCAGACGAAAAAGTAAATATCGCTCCTGCTGTTAAATTTTCTCTCGAAGAAGCTATGGAATATATAGCCGAAGACGAACTCGTGGAAGTAACTCCCAAAAATATGCGACTTAGAAAAATCTTTCTTAAAGAAATTGATAGAAGAAGACAAATGAAGAATTAAGTTAGTTAGTCAGTTAGTCAGTTAGTTAGTTAGTTAGTTAGTTGGTTGATTAGTTGGTTAGTTGGTTAGTTGGATGTTTTTATGAATGCTCTCTATTTTTTAAGTATAATTTTTCCATTACTCAAATATTTTCTGTGGACTTCTGAGCTTTTTCTTTTGTGACTTTTATTTTCAAGATGTTATCTCAACTATGATTTGAAATTTAAAATTCTTTTTAATCTCAAAAATGCCGAACAAAAAAGCATCCAGGTTAATTCCAGTTATATCGGTAAAAAAGAAAGTAAATACTTTAAAAAAACAATCTACTCCAACTTTAACAAACATACTATTTTTACCAACTTACAACAAAATTAAATTACTTATTATTTAAAAACCTTTGTGAAAAAATACTAAATTCTTTTATATAAATTTATTACCATTTAAATAAGTATTTTTGAAGAGATTGTTAAAAGATTGTAATCGAAGAATCTATAAGGTTCATTCTATCTTGCAAAATTATTAACCTTAAAAATCTTTCATTCTTCAATTAATTTCATATTTTTGAAAATAAATTCATGACTATGAAAAAAGTTTTTTTTAATTTAATTTTAGTTTTAGTTACAGTAGCAATAATTGCTCAAAATCAATATGTTGGAATTTATAAAATATATCCGCCCGGATTTTATCATAAGGTAATTTTGCCCGATATCAGTGGTGAAATGCCTGTGCTTAAAAATTATAAAGCTCCATTACAATTTAAAGTGGATTTTTCCGAAAAAAAATATCCAAACGATATTTCTCTTTATAATACCATATATCACAATCTTCCACTTTCTCAAGGAAATAGCGGAACTTGCTGGGCTTATTCTGCAGTTTCATTTATGGAATCTGAGATTTACAGATTAACAACCAAAAAAGTAAAACTATCTGAAATGTATTTGGTTTATTGGGATTACTATGACCGTGCAGAAAATTTTGTTGATACCAAAGGAGAAACTCCGCTTGGTCAAGGATCCGAGGCAAATGCAATCCAAAGGATTATGAATAAATACGGTTTAGTTCCTTATGAATTATATACAGGCCTTCAGGAAGGTAAAAAATTTAACGATCACGACAAACTTTTCGAGGAATATGAAACATATCTGAAATCTGTAAAAACTGCTGATAATTGGAACAAAGAAGAAGTCCTTACAAATATTAAAAATATTCTAAACAAATATTTAGGAGAACCACCAACAGTGCTGAAAATCAATAATATAGTATATAATCCTCAGACTTATATGCGAGAATTTCTTAAACTTAATCCGGGGCGATATTACTCCTTTATGTCAACGAAACGATATAACTACAACGAAAAACATGAGCTCGAAGAACCTGATAACTGGTGGAAATGCAAAGAATACTATAATGTTTCACTGGAGGATTTTATTTTTTTAATACGTAGTGCAGTAACATCAGGATATACCGTAAGTCTTTGCGGAGATGTATCCGAGCCGGGTTACTGTCAGATCGAAGAAGTTGCAATTGTTCCGGATTTTGATATTCCGGCAGCTTATATAAATGCAGATTCGCGTGAGCTAAGATTATATAATGGTTCTACAACAAATGACCATTGTATTCATATTGTTGGTTATTATAAAACCGGAGATGCTTATTGGTACTTGATTAAAGATTCAGGTAGCGGAGCATTTGACGGAAAACATAAAGGGTATCGTTTTTTTCACGAAGACTATATCAAATTAAAAATGATGACCATTATGATACATTATGATGTGGCAAAAGGAGTTTTAGATAAAATAATTAAATAACATGGCTTAAATGGCAAATATACAAGGTTCTATTCCGATACTTGAAGAATTTTATTCCATACAGGGAGAGGGGCATAATACAGGAAAACCCGCCTACTTCATAAGGGTTGGTGGTTGCGATTTGGCATGCCATTGGTGCGATTCAAAAGAGTCGTGGTTTCCCGAAGAACATAAATACATCAAAATAGAGGAAATTCTCCAAAGAGTAAAATCTACAGTAGCCGATACAATAGTTGTAACAGGAGGAGAACCTTTAATATATAATTTTGACGAGTTTTGTCATAAAGCAAAAAAACTTGGTTATAAGTTGATGCTCGAGACCTGTGGAGCATACCAATTCAGTGGGTTATGGGATTGGGTTTGCCTTTCGCCAAAAAAACAAAAACCACCACTTGATATTTATTTTCAGATAGCTAATGAGGTTAAAGTTGTGATTTTCGAAGAAGATGATTTTCTCTGGGCAGAAACTTGTGCAAATAAATCCAAAAAGTCTTCGGAATTATTTTTGCAACCCGAATGGAGTAGAATAAAAAAAACAGCAGAAATGGTTGTTGATTATGTTAAAAATAATCCTAAATGGAAAATTTCCTTACAGGTGCATAAATATCTAAATATCCCTTGATGATTCGTAATAAAATCGGATAGTTTAATTTTTTAAAATATAGGTATGTAAAGAATTTAAATTTAATAAAAGTATAGTAGTAAAAAGCTAATTAAAGAGTGTAATGTTTAAATTGAATATCCATATTGTAAGATATAAATTTTAAAAATAATTTTTATTAAATGATGATAATTAACAAAATAATAATTCTGCACAAATGAAAAAAATATTATTGATATACTTTTTGATGCTGCCTTGCATAATTCTTTTTTCTCAAGAGAAATCTAAATATACAACGAACAAAAAAGCCATTAAAAGTTTTAATAAATCAGTAGCTTTAATGGAACGACATCAAAACAATGCTGCTGTTATGGAAATAAACAAAGCAGTGGAAATTGATCCGGGATTCCTCGAAGCTTGGTTACTTAAAGCCGAGATTCATGATTTTTTAGGAGATGTTTGGGAGTCCTATCTGGCCTATAAGAATGTATTTGAAATAGACCCGTTTTATGATACCGGCTTATGCTACAAACTTGCTGTACTTGCATATAGGGCAGGAGAATATTCCAATGCCAAACAATTCATAGATTTTTTTTATAAAAATGCCGATACAGTAAAATATCTTAAATATGATTTTCAACGTCTTAAGAAATACATTTACTTTGCCGACAGTGCATATAACAATCCTGTTCCATTCACTCCGATAAACCTCGGACCGGGGGTTAACACACATTTCGATGAATACTGGCCTTCGCTGTCAATTGATGAGCATGTTCTGGTTTTTACTCGCCAAATTCCTTTAAATCCGAATAATTCTTCAAGGGCTCAATCCAACATGCACGAAGACTTATTTGTTTCGTATTATGATCCGGAATTTAAAATGTTTGGTACAGCAATCCCTTTGCCGGGAAATATAAATACAAAACTAAACGAAGGAGCTCAGTGTATTTCGGGGGACGGTAAAACAATAGTTTTTACAGCCTGTAACCGTCCTGATGGCCTTGGATCTTGTGATTTATACATAATGTTTCTTGTTGATGGAAAATGGACTGCTCCCAAAAACATGAAAACTGTAAATTCTCCGTATTGGGATAGTAATCCAAGCCTTAGTGCCGATGGCAGATTTTTGTACTTTGCATCTGGAAGACCCGGAGGAAAAGGAAAAACAGATATTTGGGTTGTAGAAATTGACAATCAGGGCAATGCTGTTTCTCCTGTATTTAATTTGGGAGATCCTTTAAATACAGAATATGAAGAAATTTCCCCGTTTATTCATCCCGACGGACGAACTTTATACTTTGCTTCTCAAGGACATCCCGGAATGGGAGATTTCGACCTGTTTTATTCCAGACGCGACGAAAAAACCGGCAAATGGTCAAAGCCTGTGAATCTCGGATATCCAATAAATACAAACGGAGAAGAAAGAAGTTTGATTGTCAATGCCAGAGGAGATATTGCATTATTTGCTTCAACTAAGGGAAAAAACGACCTGGATATTTATTTCTTTAAAATTCCTGAAGAAATTAAACCAATTGCCACTACTTATGTTACAGGATATGTATATGATATTGTAACCAATCAAAGACTCGAAGCAATTTGCGAACTTATTGACCTTAAAACCGAAAATCTTGTTGCTACTGTTTTATCCGATGCAAAAACCGGAGAATATATGGTTTCTTTGCCTGTGGACAAGGATTATGCTTTTAATGTTGATAAAAGAGGCTATTTGTTTTATTCCGAAAACTTTTCTCTCAGTAACCTCGAAACTCCGGATAAACCTTATGTTATGAATATTCCACTGCAACCTTTAACCGAAGGCGTTACTGTTATTTTAAAAAATATTTTCTTTGAATTCGATTCATACGAACTTCTGCCTGAATCTTTTGCAGAGTTAAACAAAGTGTTGGAATATCTTAATAACAATCCGGGTTTGGTTATTGAAATCGGCGGTCATACTGATAATAGAGGGTCAAAAGCTTATAATAAAACCTTATCCGAAAATCGAGCCAAGTCTGTTTTTGATTATTTAGTTTCTAAGGGAATTGATAAAAAACGCCTGAGCTACAAAGGATATGATTTTTCTGTACCTATTGCAACTAACGATACAGAAGAAGGCAGAGCTCTTAATCGTCGAACAGAATTTAAGGTAATATCAAACAAACCTTGAGATTTTTAGTTTAATAATTCAAAATTTAAAAGTTGTCATGAAAAGGTTTTTAATTTTAAAACTATTTTGCTTTTTATTTTCATTTCTTTTTTCCCAGACAGATATAGACGCAACAAAATTAGACGATGTTTTGGAGAAAATCCGCCAAACTTACAATACCCCCGGAATGGCAATTGCGATTGTGGATAATCAAAAAATACTGTATGCCAAAGGCTTCGGCTATCTCGAAGAAGGAAAACGCAGAAAAGTTAGCGAAAATACCAACTTTGCCATAGCATCCAATACCAAAGCTTTTACAGCAACAGCACTGGCAATTTTAGTTGATGAAAACAGAATCTCGTGGGATGATAAAGTAACAAAATACATTCCATGGTTTAAGCTTTACGATCCTTTTGTAACAGAACAAATCACTGTTCGGGATTTATTATGTCATCGAACCGGGTTAAAAACTTTTTCCGGAGATTTGATTTGGTATGCAAGTGATTACTCCCGCGAAGAAGTTATAAGAAGAGCAGCCTATCTAAAACCTCAATATGGCTTCAGAGAAAAATTCGGATATTCAAATATAATGTATCTAGCTGCGGGAATTATTGTTGAATATGTTACAGACACAACCTGGGATGATTTTATTAAACATAGAATATTTGAACCCCTCGAAATGAACAGAACAAATACAAGTATTACGGTAAACAGTCAACTTGATAATGTTGCTTCATGTCATGCTTTTGTTGATGACAAAAATCTTGTTATTCCTTATATTAATTGGGATAATATTGGTCCGGCAGGAAGTATTAACAGTAATGTAAATGATCTTGCAAAATGGCTAATTCTGAACCTAAACAAAGGTAAATTTAAAGGTAAACAGATTTTCTCAGAAAAACAATATAATGAACTTACAAAGCCACATACAATTATTGATATTAGTCCGTTTTCAAAATCAATAAATCCATCTACACATTTTAAAGCTTATGGTTTGGGTTGGACTTTATATGATTATAAATCGTTTTTCATTGTTACTCATAATGGTGGATACGATGGTATGATTTCTCAAACTGTATTTATTCCGGAGAAAAATCTGGGTTTTGTTATTCTTACAAATAATATGGCATATACATATAATGTTGTAATGCTTACGCTTCTTGATTATTTGATTGATAATAGCCTTGATTTATATTGGTCTAATTATTTTTTGAAAGTAAAGCAATGGGTTAGTAATCAAGATAAAGAAGAAAAAGAAAAATGGGAAACCTCACGAGTAAAAAATACACAACCTTCATTTAATCTTGAGACCTATTGCGGAGTTTATTCCAGTGATATTTATGGCGAGGTTAAAGTTAGTTTGAAAGATAAAAAATTATATCTCGAAATGATTCATACATCAATATACCAAGGCTATTTAAAACATTGGCATTATGATGTTTTTAGCATAAAATTTGATCAGGCTCCGTCTTTACCTGCGGGAACTGTTCAATTTATTTCGGACAAATATGGAAATGTTACGGAAATAAGAATTGATATTCCTAATCCGGATTTTGATTTCACTGAATTAAAACTTTACAAGCATAATTAGCCGGGATGAAGCATACAGAAAGGTTAGAAAGTGAAAATATACCACGATTATTATTGTCAATGTCTGGACCTTCCATTTTGGGAATGATGGCAATTTCTGTTTACAATATTACTGATACTATTTTCTTAGGACATGGAGCCGGAACAGTGGCTTTAGCAGCTGTTGCTGTGGCTTTGCCTGTATTAATGACTATCACAACATTTGGTCATGCAATAGGAATGGGAGGGGCTTCAATAATTTCTCGTGCTTTAGGAAGCAAAAAAAAACTTAAAGCTCAATTAGTTTTGCATAATATAATTACTGCAATAAGTTTTTTTAATTTTTTTCTTATTCTACTATTAGCGATTCTGCCTGAATTTTTTCTACGACTTTTTGGAGCTAATGAAGAAATTTTACCACAAGCCAAAATTTACTTATTATGGTGTTTACCCGGAGCTTTTTTTCAGAATATACTTTATGTTCTAATGAATGCAATCAGGGCAGAGGGAAATACAAAATTTCCAATGAAAGTTCAAGCATTTGCTGCTCTGTTAAATATTATTCTTGATCCAATATTTATTTTTGGGTTTTCTTGGGGAGTTATGGGAGCCGCAATTGCAACAAGCATCAGCCAAACTTTAGCATCTTTGGCTTGTGTTTGGTATTTTACATTAAATAATAAATCTTATCTTAAAATAAATTTAGCTCAACTTTATAGAATTCCAGAAAAGAATATTATTACCGAAACTTTTGCTCTTGGTGCTTCTTCTTTTGCACGTCAAATGGCTTCTTCAGTTATGACAGTTGTTCTTAATCATGCTCTTATTCGATACGGAGGAACTGTTGCTATTGCAAGTTTTGGTATAATTCTAAGATTATCTATGCTTATTTTTATGCCTTTATTCGGGCTAAACCAAGCTTTTATGCCTATTGCAGGATATAATTACGGAGCTAAAAACTTCCATAGAGTTATTGAATCTATTAAAGTTTCGATTAAGTGGTCAACCTGGTTTTGCATCTTTTCTCTTATAATATATTTTAGTTTTTCTAAACAACTAATAATGATTTTTACTACAGATAGTACTGTCATTGAGTATGGAGGAAAAATGTTGAAAATATTTATCATCGCTTTCCCGGTAATTGGTTTTCAAATAATTGTTTCTGGATTATATCAGTCTCTTGGTAAAGCAAAATCTTCTCTTTTTCTTGCTTTAGCCAGGCAGGTTCTATTTCTTATCCCGTTTGTTTTACTTTTGCCTTTGTATTTCGGAGAGATTGGTATTTGGATATCTTTTCCTACCGCTGATTTTCTGGCAGCTTTGATTACTTTATTTATGCTTATTAATCTCACAAAGGTTCTAAAAACTACTCAAGTTAAATAAATTTATCTTGATTTGTTACCATAATAATCCAATCACTCCTTTATTGTTGGAAAAAGAATTATTGCTAAAACATTAATTCTAAATTTCTTTTTAGATAATACAAACCATAATCTTTGATGGAAGGTATTTTTCTAAATGCTTATAATTTTAATATTTCGGACAATTTATGATAAGATTTTATTTATGCAATTCTCAGTCAATTTAGAAAAATAGGGGTGTATTTTCCTAATAGTTAGAAATTCCAATTAAATTTTTTAAATATTAAAGGTTGATAATTATTTTTATTTAATTAGAATTACAAATGTAAAGCAAACGGGATTTAAAATTATTTATTTACAAATGTAAAGACAAAAATATTTACAGTTAAACATTGAATAAAAATAAATTTTATTTACTTTTATAATATTAGTATCAATGGTAATATTATAAATAAATTATATTTACAAAAATAAACAGCTCAAATCAATCTAAAAATATTATTTATTTTTGCAAAAAAAAATAAATATAAAATACTTTAAATCAATTAATTAAAATTATTATTTAAAATAAATATTCAATTAAAAAACGATTTTTAGTCATTTTTAGTTTATATATGTAAATTTATGATAAAATAAAACATCTTATTTATTTGAAAACCAATATTTTAATAAATTTTATTAAAGTTAATCTTTATAAATTTGAAAGATATGCCAATAACAGGTTTAGACAATTAAGTAAAAGAGGATGAAATTAAATGTAATATTTTTTTTAAAGTTATAAATGTAAATTCTTTCACTTTTGTAAATTCACTCATGTTAATAAAAAATTACAAAAATAATGTTAATATGTTTTACATTTGTAATGTTTAAATGTTTACATTTGTAGCAAAATTTACAAACAAATGAAAGACAGAATAGCTAAGATTATTAAGTCAAGAGGATTAACTTCTGCTAAATTCGCTGAAGAAATAGGTGTTCAGGCATCTGGAATATCTCATATTTTATCCGGACGTAACAATCCCTCCACAGATTTAATTTTAAAGATATTAAAAAGATTTCCTGATATAAGCACAGATTGGCTTTTACTTGGAGAAGGTCCTATGTTAAAAAATGAATTGAATACTGAAATCTCTGGAAATTTAAGACAAAAATTACCTATACAAACAGATTTATTTTCTACTATTGTTGCCGATGAAAAAGAAAACGCAAATATTAAGACTGTAAACTCCGAATTGACAGATGAAGTTGATAAACAAGAAGAAAAAGCTGCTTTATCGAAACCAGAACCTATAATTGAGAATAAAACTGTTCAACAAATTGAAAATAATTCTTTTGAACAACCCAAAAAGGAACAAATTCCTTTTATTTCAGTAAATTCAGAAGCCACGCCCAAAATTTCAGAAAAACCTGAAACAAAAATTAAAAGAGTTATTGTATTGTTTGATGATGGCACTTTTGAGGCATATAATATAAAATAAAAAACCTGAAGCCATTTCTGACTTCAGGACAACTAAAACCCAATAACCATGAAAAAGAGTTGTTTGTTTTGCCTTGCAACTCTCACAAAGATAACAAATTGTTATAAAATTTATTGTGATAAAATCTTAAAATAGTATTAACGAAATGTTAATGTTTTTTTCATTCTATATTCATATCAAATTTTATTACTAAAAATATAAAAAATTCCTGTATTTTTGCTAAAATTAATCAGGTATGAAAACAAAAGAAGAAATTGTTAGAAATTGGTTACCACGTTATACCGGAAAAAGCCTCGACAGTTTCGGGGAATATATTTTATTAACCAACTTTCAATTATATGTAGAACTTTTCGCTCAGTATAACAATGTTCAGGTTGATGGTCTTGACAGAAACATGCCAAGTGCTACTGCTGATAACATTACGATAATAAACTTTGGAATTGGCTCGCCAAATGCTGCAATTATAATGGATTTATTGAGTGCTATTTATCCAAAAGCAGTACTATTTCTTGGTAAATGCGGCGGACTAAAAGCTAAAAATAAACTTGGTGATTTAATATTACCAATCGCTGCTATACGTAGTGAAGGGACTTCAAACGACTATTTACCGCCCGAAGTACCTGCTTTGCCAGCATTTCAGCTTCAAAGAGCTGTTTCTACAACTATTCGTGATATGGGACGAGATTATTGGACAGGTACTGTTTTTACAACCAATAAAAGAGTTTGGGAATACGACGAAAGATTTAAAAAGTTCTTGCGTAAAACAAGAGCTATGGCTATCGATATGGAAACAGCAACAATTTTTATCGTTGGTTTCTACAATAGTATTCCTTCCGGAGCTCTTCTGCTTGTTAGTGACCAGCCAATGATTTCCACAGGTATTAAAACCGAGGAAAGCGATAAAAAGGTTACAGAACAATACGTTGATGACCATATAAAAATCGGAATAGAATCTCTGAAACTTATTGCAAGAGGTGGTAAATCAGTTAAGCATCTTCAATTTTAAAGTTTTATGCTTAACTTTTACGTCAGAATTTTAGGTTCCAGCTCTGCTTTGCCTACTTCTCAAAGAATGCCTACATCGCAAGTTGTTTTTTATAACAATACACCTTATTTGATTGATTGTGCAGAAGGTACTCAAGCTCAATTACGCAGATTTAATGTTCCAATGTTAAAAATAAACCATATTTTTATATCTCATACTCACGGAGATCATATATACGGAATATTCGGGTTATTATCAAGCTATAACCTGATGGGACGAAAATCCGATTTGAATATTTATGCACCAACAGAACTTGAAAGCATTTATTCTACAGTTCTTAACTTAAATAACGATGAGCTAAAATATAAAGTAAAATTTTTCCCTTTAAATCCGAAAGGTAAAGTTTTAATATTACAAAATAAACACTTATCGGTGTACAGTTTTCCATTAATACATTCAAAACCTGTATGGGGATTTATTTTCGAGGAAAAACAAAAAGATAAAAATATTATCAAAGAAAAAATTGAGGAGTTTAATTTATCAATTTCAGATATTGTGAAAATAAAGAAAGGAGAGGATTTTGTTAAAGCTGATGGTGAGATTATATCAAACAATCTACTGACAATAGAACCACCTAAACCACGTAAATATGTTTTTTGTACAGATACATTGCCGGTAAAAAGCATAAAAAAATACATCGAAAATCCCGATCTTCTATATCACGAAGCTACATTTGCAAATGAACATAAGGATATTGCAAAGCAGACTATGCATTCCACAGCCGAACAAGCAGCAGATATTGCTAAGTTACTGTATGCTAAAAAACTTGTTATTGGGCATTTTTCATCCAGATATAAAAAATTGGACGGATTATTAAGGGAAGCGATTAAAGTATTTCCAAACACTGTTTTGGCTTATGACGGAAATAAAATAAGCGTAGGAGAGGATGATATAAAGGATGATAAAAATGATTTGGAAGAATAAAACAGGAAAAGTATTTTTGTAAAAAAAATTCTAAAGTGCAAAACGAAAGATTAATTTTAGTTTCAAACGATGACGGAATAGATGCCAAAGGCTTAAAAACATTGATAGAAATTGCATCTGAATTTGGTCGGGTTGTTGTTGTAGCTCCTGAAAGAGGTCAATCAGGAATGAGTCATTCTATTAGTTTGCTTACACCTTTGCGTGTTAGGCGAGTTGTAGAAGAAGATAATCTTAAAGTTTATGCAGTTCCCGGAACCCCCGTAGATTGCATAAAACTTGCAATAAATCAATTGCTCGACAAAAAACCGGATTTAATGCTCTCCGGAATAAATCATGGTTCAAATTCAGCAGTAAGTATTATTTATAGTGGTACTATGGGTGCGGCAATAGAAGCCAGTTTATATGGAATTCCATCAATAGGTTTTTCTGTTCTGGATCATTCACCAAATGCCGATTTCAGTTTAGTACAAAAATATGCTCCGGCATTGATCAGTGAAGTAATTTCTAAAGGGTTGCCATCTCAAATATGTTTAAACGTGAATTTTCCTGTTGTATCCGAAAATGAATTTAAGGGATACAAAATTTGTAAACAAACCACCGGAGTATGGAAAGAAGATTTTGAAAAACGTATAGACCCTTATGGCCTCGATTATTATTGGCTAACCGGGAGTTTTCATAACTTTGAACCGGAAAATCAATCTGCAGATGAGTGGGCTTTGGCAAATAATTATGCTTCGATAGTGCCGGTAAAAATTGATTTTACCGATTATAATTCTATAGATTTTTTAAAAACTTTTAAATTAAATAAAAATGGAACCGAAACCAAATAAAATTAAGAAGTTCAATCAACCTTATGTTGGTTTAATCATAGGGATTATATTACCTCTAATTTCTTTTTTGATTTATTTTTTATACATGCTTTCAAAAAATCCGGAATTAAAACTTTTTGAATTTATTGAAGCTCTTATAATTAACGATGCTTTTACTGCAGCCGTTACGATTTGTGTATTGCCCAATATGATATTGTTTTTTGCATGGAAAAAGATGGATTATTGGTATGCGATTAAAGGATTGATAATATCTGTAGTTGTTTACACGGCACTTGTTATTTTAACAAAAATTCTCTAATGAAATACTTTATCATTGCCGGCGAAGCATCAGGTGATTTATATGGTTCTTATATTGCCAGACAAATAAAATCTCTCGATCAATCAGCCAAAATAAAAGCTTGGGGGGGAGATTTAATGGCATCAGAGGGCGTTGAAATCGAAAAACATATTAGAGAATTGGCATTTATGGGATTTGTGGAGGTGGTTGCCAATTTAAGAACAATAAAAAAGAATTTTAAAAAATGTAAAAATGATATTCTATCTTTTAATCCCGACATGATAATCTTTGTTGACTATCCGGGATTTAATATTAGAATATCTAAATGGACAAAAAAACAAGGTTTTAAATCAGTTTATTTTATTTCTCCAACAGTTTGGGCATGGAAAGCAAACAGAGTTTATAAACTAAGGGATAATAATGTAGGAATAGTATGCATCTTACCATTCGAGAAAGAATTTTATGCAAAATTCGGTATTGAAGTTCAATATTTTGGACATCCTTTAGCTGAAATTATTGAAAATTATCGGCCCTTAAACAGCCAAGATTTTCGAAAAAAAAATAAACTTGATGATAAACCAATAATAGCAATTCTACCAGGAAGTCGTCAACAAGAATTAAAGCATATTTTACCCGAAATTTTGCCTGTAATTCCAAAATTCCCTGAATATAATTTTGTTATTGCCGCAACACATAATTTGCCTGAAAAGTTATATGAATCCTTGACTAAAAATCACAAAATATCAATTATTTATGATCAGACCTACGATTTGATGGCAAATTCTGTTGCAGGATTAATAAAATCAGGAACATCCACACTGGAAGCGGCATTGTTTAATTTGCCACAGGTGGTCTGTTATAAGGCAAATCCTATTTCTGTTGCCATTGCGAAAAAACTTGCCAGAGTAAATTATATTTCTTTGGTAAATATAATTCTCGACAAACATGTTGTTAAGGAATTAATACAATATGAATTAACACCATATAATGTTGAAAAACAGTTGAAAAAAATTCTATATAATGATGAAATTTTACATTCCATTAGAGAAAATTATATATATTTGCATAAAATTTTGAATCAACCAGGAATTTTTTTTAATATAGCTGAATATATTGTGAGTTTAACTTTAAATGAAAAAGAGAAGAGAAAATAACTTTAAAATAGTAATAGTTATATTATTTCTGATTATTTCCAAATTTCTTGTTGCTGAAGAGGTTTCCGTATCTCTGTTTCATGATAGAAAAATTCAAGGTATCACACTCACTGTACAAAAAGGTTCTTACATAGTCTTTGATGGAAAAAAAATCGTTGATACTCTCGAAATAGGCACAAATATTACTGTTATAAAAGAATCTGACTACTTGGTTTATCGTAACAGATCAAAAGCTTTTGCCTCCGATCAGGATTTAGTCATAGTTAACAGGGGAGAGGCATCTTTCTTTCTTAATTATACCGGGAGTGTTGAGCCGGCTAAAAACTTTGAAGGATGGTTAAGAATTAAAAGAACTTCGGGTTTTATTTATGTTATCAACTACATTGAACTTGATCAATATATTGCAGGAATTATTGAAGCAGAACGCGGAACTCTTGCTTCAGAAGAGTATTATAAGGCTATAGCTGTAATATTACGAACAAGTATTTTCTTAAATCTCGGAAAACATAAATCAGAAGGTTTTGACTTTTGCGATAGCCGACATTGTTATCTTTACAAGAACAGAGCCGGCAGTAGATTAATTTTACAAGCTGCAAAAAAAACAAATAAGCAGGTTATAGTTGATAATTCTTTAAATATGATAAATCCGGTTTATCATATTAATAGTGGCGGGTTAACAACTGACGGTTCAGTATTGGGGATTTCTTCGGATTATCTACAACCTGTTGTAGATACATTCGCAATCTACGGACAAAGTTATCAATGGAAATTATTGATTCCTGGTGCTGAATGGCAGCAGTATTTAGTTCGTAAAGGTATAAAATCTGCTCAATCAAAATTATTCAAAGATCTTTTAATAGATCAGAAAAACACAAGATTGATAAGTTACAAACTTGGTAACGATAATTTAAAAGTTGATGACGTTCGTAATGATTTGAATTGGAATTCAGCATTTTTTTCTATGAGCATTGACAAAAGTGGCGTAATTACTGTAAACGGAAGAGGAAATGGTCATGGTGTAGGATTATCGCTTGAATCAGCTTTTAATATGGCAGCTAAGGGTTATAAATATGAACAAATTCTTTATTATTTTTATAAGAATACAAAAGTTGTAAGTTGTAATTCATTGCTAATTTATTCTCAATTAGAGAGGGAGTTGAAAAACGAAAAACCACTATAGATTTTTTTAAAATATTCTATTTAACATAATATAAATTATAAGAAAAAAGATTTAAAAAATTTTTATAATAATCGTTTATAAATTAAGTAAATACCATCGGCAATTTTTTTTGATCCATATATAACTATTATATTCAGATAATTCTCTGTAGAAATAATATTTGTTTCATTTTTAACAGATTTTTCAGAAATACTTTCAAATAAAATTGGAAGTTGAATATTGAAATATTTTTCGGAAATAATTAATTCATTATTTAATTTAACATCAACATTTTGTTCAATCCATGTATCATTTTCGATTTTAATATGATCCTTTAATAAAATTTCGTATTTACCTTCGGGCTCAAATTTTATAATTTTAAGTAAATACAAATTTTTGGCATCATACCAAAGCTGATTATTATTTTCGTCTCCAATAACAAAAACTTTACTATCGTTAATTTTATTTATACAAAACTTATTTATATTGTAATTTAATTCCGAAAAATATTTGAAATTAACATCAGGTGCATTATGAAAAAATTCTTTTGAAAATATAGA
>LUZK01000025.1 GCA_001603595.1 Bacteroidales bacterium Bact_19 | reverse complement strand
AGTTAGTTAGTTAGTTAGTTAGTTGGTTGGTTAATCAGTTATATAGTTGGTTAGTTGATTGGGGTATTAGAAAGTTGTTGTGCTTATCGAAAAAAAAGATTACTTTAAAACAATTAAAAAAATTTTATATATTTACTGCAACAAAAAAATAAGAACATACTCCAAAAAATTTGAAGCCATGGCAAAAAAAATCGTAAACGAAAAACTTAATCCAAAATCTCTGGATGCTCACATTTTGCAAGTACTTACAGGTGAAAGAAAATTCGAAAATGTTTTTCAGTCTGTTTCGAGGATGATACTCGGTGATAAATCAAAAATTGAAAAAGTGAATGTAAATGGTCGTAGTACTTATGATTTTAAAATATTCCGTGAGGGTAAAAAGCATATAATTGGAATGTATGACGAAATAAACAGCTTTGTGTCTTATGTTAAAGATGCTGCCGAAAACGGTTCTTCAAAGGAGATGGCTTTTGTTTTGATTGGAGAACCAGGTAACGGCAAAACATTTTTTGTGGACCATTTAAGTATGCTATACAGAAATTTTATTTCCATTCCTGAAAACCGTCGTTATACATTTGTCTTTAAAGACCTCGACAAAATCGGAGGATACGGAAAAATAACCCGCATAGAATCCCAAACTTATGAGGACCCTATGATTCTGGCATTAAATCTTTTCGATGACAAAGAAGCCAATATCAATCATTTACAGGAATTGGGATTTAACGATAAACAAATAGAAAAACTCTACTTCAATTATCGGCCTTTAGGCTCATGTTCATATTATATTCTTAATCAAGTGAGGGAATATTGTAATAATGAAATCGAAAAGATAAAAGAATTTATTGAAATTGTACCTGTTCCGGTCAGTGAATCGCGCGGAACCATCACAGGAAAATATGCTGCAAAAGATAAAATCACCTCTTCGGCAACAGATTTAATTGGGGAGGAGTCAATTACCCGTCTTTTACATATCTCTGATACCGATAATCCGTATAGGTTCGATTTGCGTCGTGGGGCTCTTGCCCGGGTTGCAGGCGGGGGCATTCATTTTGCAGACGAAATCTTTAAAAACAAACGCGATCTCGTTCAGGTTTATCTGGGGGTTATTCAGAACAGAACAATCGAAGTCGAAGGTTATAAATGGCCACTGGACACTTTGATTATTGCAACGAGTAACAATGCAGAGTTTGCCAGATTCCTCGAAGAAAAAGAACAAGCACCAATCATTGACAGATGCAGACTTACTTACATGTCGCACAATACAAACTACAGATTACAACAGGAATTAACAGCCTACGCCATCGGTAGTCAGAACAAAACAACTTTTATGGCCGAAAAACTACACATTGATCCAAATCTCAACTATACAGTATCTGTTGCTTTTGTGTTAACCAGAATGCCTGCAAACGACAAACTCACTCCGGTAGAAATGATGAAACTTGCTGCTGGAGAAATTGCCGGGGAAAAAAGTATTAAAACACTTGCAGAAGTAATTTCAGAACTTAATACAGACCCAGATGTTACAAAACGTTTCGGACAAAAAGGTCTGGGACACAGAAATTTAGGTCGAGCATTGCAAGTTTTGCTCGAGCAAAGCACAACCCAAGAAGGAAAATGTATGTATGCAGGCGATGTTTTCAAAGCCATAGAAACTATTATTCTCGACTATGTTCAGGATCCTAATGACAGAACAAAATACTTCAACGACCTGAAAGTTGCTCGGGAATTATATCGAAAAAATGTCCAAACAACTATCTTCAATGCCTATATGGACGAACCAAAAGCCATTGAAAAAGATGTTATGAATTATGTTAATATGATTATTGGTATTGATGCCAAAAATCTTGGCCCCGATAAAATCTGGACTTATCGCGACCCGCAAACAGGTAAATTAGTGCCTCTAAAAATTGATGAAACTTTTGTTAACAGCGTCGAAGAAAGACTCGGTTTAAAGAATAACGAACAAAAGCAGAGTTTCAGAACTACTATTGCCAAAATTTACGGGCAAAAAATGAATAGCGATCCTACTTATAATTTCATGGATAATAACGAATTAGTGAAAGCCGTTACCGATGTGAGATTAAAATCTGATATTTCCGGAGCCGGTAGTTTAATAGGTGCTTTATCTAACAGAACAAACGAAGAAAACATGAAACTCTATAACCGTATGATTGATACAATGATTAATAAACTTGGTTATTGCGATACCTGTGCACAAAAAACTATCGAGTATTTCTGTACTTATGATGATTCTAATTAGTAAGTGGTTGAATTAATGCTTTTTATGTGTTTGATTTGAATTATAAATTCATATAAATTAAATTTAATGGAAAATTCCAAAGAATCAAAAATATCGCCTGAAATAAACGAAATAATCGAAAAAGAAAAACGACTTACGGAGAATTTAAGACATACTTATAATATTGTTTTAAATCAAAATGCCGATGAAAGTTTGATTATTACCGGATTGTATGATATTAATGATATAGGTTTATTTTTGTCCTTCAGGCATGATAATCAAACATTAAAACTTCAGACCCTTGATGAACTTCTCGAACGTGACAAACAACGTGAAAAAGACGGATTTCCCCGAAGGATACGCCTTGGAAAATTTATAAAGCCTGTCAAAGGCAATAAAGAAAAGATTGTTGTTGTTCCTACCACCACGGAGCCAAAATTTTACCACGACGACACTATCACCGAAGACGAAGAAACTACCGGTGGCAGCGGAGAAGGAGAAGAAGGTGAAGTTATTGGCGAACAAAAAGCGCAACCACAGCAAGGCGAAGGCGAAGGACAGGGAGCAGGGCAGGGAGACAGCTCCGATCACGACTTAATTGAAGATGCTTTTGACCTTGGAAAGATTATTACTCAAAAATTCCATCTGCCAAACCTTCAACCCAAAGGGAAAAAGCTATCTTCTACAAAATTAACTTACGACCTCACCGATATAAACAGAGGTTTTGGTCAATATCTCGACAAAAAGTCTACAATAAAAAAAGTTGTTGAAACAAATATTCTTTTGGGTAGAATAAAACCAGGCGAAGAATTTAATCCCGAAGAGTTAATCGTAAATCCTAAAGATCAGATTTTCAGGATTTTATCTCCCGAAAAAGATTTCGAAGCTCAGGCTGTAGTTTTCTTCTTGAGAGATTATTCCGGATCAATGATGGGAGAACCAACCGAAGTCGTGGTTACACAACATTTGTTTATTTATTCCTGGTTGATGTTTCAGTATCAGAATCAGGTTAGCACAAGATTTATTGTTCATGATACTGCAGCTAAAGAAGTTCCAGATTTTTACACCTACTACAAATCGAATGTAGCCGGAGGAACTAATGTTTATCCTGCTTATGAATTAGTTGCTCAAATAATAGAAAAAGAACAACTTTATCGCGAAAACAATATTTATGTTTTTCATGGCACCGACGGCGACGACTGGGAAGAAAACGGACAAAAATCAATTGCTGCTGTAAGAAAAATGTTAACTTACATTAACCGTATGGGTATTACCGTAGCAAAAAACTCCTGGGGCAGCGACGACCGAAAAACAATCGTGGAAAAATATTTTGAAGAATCAGGATTACTTAAAGAAAAAAGTAATCTTATCAGACTCGATGCTTTTAAAGCCTCCGGAGTTAGCGAAGAAAGAATTATTGAAGGCATTAAAAAACTTTGTTCCGAAAAATAAAACATTTAAAACATGGAACTTATTGACCAAAAAACCAAAACCATAATGGAAGGCTGTAAAAATAGAGCACTTGCAGCCGGATTGGATCTACCTTTAGATACATTGGAATATATTGTTACTAACAGAGATTTAATTAAGCTTTCTCCGAAAGTAATGATACCAACGCTTTACGATTATTGGGTAAACGATGTGGAAATCTTAAAAGAATCCGGACGATATAAACTTTATCCTTCAAATCCTTACGAAACAGTTATAAATACTCGTCCTCCAATTTCTTTTTATAACGACAATAATCCCGATTGGTTAAACATAATGATTTTTTATCATGTTCTCGCACATATTGATTTTTTCAGAACTAATACGCTTTTTGCAAATACCTGGAATGACGACTTTGTGGGCAAAGCGCTTGCCGACAAAAGATTAATTGAATCTTTCAGATCTAAATACGGACGATGGGTTGATTATGTGATTGAATTTGCACGAAGCATTGATAATATATGTGCATATTTTAAAGAATTGCCAAAAATAAATCTTTTTCCCGAACAAGAACCCGGTAAAAAACTCGAATACCTGATAAATATCTTTCTACCGGAAGTTAAAAAACTTAATAATATTGAAATTTTAAAATATATTGATAAATACAATTACTATTGCGAATTAAATAAAGAAACAGCCGAAAACTTATTTTTTGCCGATATTATAAACATTTTTCCTGAATTTGATTCCTATTTCGAAAAATATGAAACCATACCGGATAAAAATTCGGACCTATTGGAATTTTTAAATGAGTATTCTCCTTTTCTGAATCGGAAAGAAAATCAATGGATGAAGTCAATTCTCACTATAATAAGAGATACCGCATTGTATTTTGCTCCCCAAATGAGAACCAAAATTATGAACGAGGGATGGGCTTCATACTGGCACAACGAGTTGTTTCTTACCGACGACAGAATAAGCACTCACGAAACTCAATATGCTAAAATTAACGCAGGAGTTACCTCAATAAGTAGAATAGGATTAAATCCTTATGCTATTGGGCTTAGATTGTTTGAATACATTAAAGATAAAGCCGACAGAGGAGCTTTTTCGCTTGAATACGATAGAATATCCGATATTGACAATAGATTAAATTATAATAAAAATACAGGGCAGGGATTAAATTTTATTTTTAAAATCAAATCGCATTTCTCTGATTTTAATTTCATAAATACATTTGTAGATCAGGAATTTGTTGATAGATACAATCTTTTTGTTGTAGGCAAAAGGCTCGATGAAGATAGAAATGTAATACAGTATTACATTAAAAGTCGTAAAGCTGAAGATTATAAACAAATGTTGATTGATTCAATGTATCATCCGCCATTGATTAGAGTTAATATCGAAAAAACTACCGAAGATAACCTCTATCTGGAACATGAATTCGAAGGCAAACAATTATATAAACCATACATAGGAGATACTCTTATGGGGATTGAATTTTTATGGGGATCGCAAGTCAGCCTCGAAACAACAGAAATTAGGGTTGAAAAAACAAAAGAAGAAAAAGTCGGAGAGCAAAAGAAATTTATTTACGATCGGGTTTTATATGTTATGAAGGATAAAAAATTAAGCAAAACAAAACTTTAAAAACATGAAACTAAATAATAAAAAACCTGAATTAAACATTGAAGAAAAAGCTGCAAGACTCGAAGCTGCCTTGAATAAACTTTCCGAAGAACTGAAAATTAACGATCTGTATGAAAAAATAAATTTCGACGATTTTTTATTTCTGGCTTCAAGGCAACCAAAACTTGTATTCAGAGATATTTTCATGTTTTTTCATGATATGATTCATCACTATGTACCCGAAGGTAAAGACGATTTTGAAATTAATGAACATAGTGTAGGATATGTTGATTATGACTGCCGAAAGCTTTTTGTCGAAGACTGTGACGAACCTTTTTTTGCTGACAGACTTTTTGCAAATCGTTTTATGAATTTAATAAAAACATTTAACGCCGGAATTAAAAACAATAAGATTATTCTATTTGAAGGACCTCCGGGAAGCGGGAAATCAACATTTCTTAATAATCTATTACTCAAATTAGAACAGTTTTCAAACACTCCCGAAGGTGTAATGTATAAAACATACTGGAGAATAAAACCCGAATCAATAAAAAGAAAATCTTCGTTTAACGAACTAAAACAAACCGAAAACCAATCAAACAACCAAAATTTTGTAGAAATATCTTGTCCGAGTAATGATCATCCTATATTACAAATTCCTAAAAAGTATCGCCGAGCCTTACTCGAAGAGCTTATTGAAGATGAAAACGTTAAAGAACAAATTTTTAACCACCGGGAATATAACTGGATTTTCACCGACAGTCCTTGTCATATTTGCAGTTCTATATTTCAGACTTTACTTGGAGAATACTCCGATCCTCTAAAAGTTCTCGACACTATTTATGCTAAACGTATAACCTTTAACAGACTTTTTGGCAAAGGAATTTCTGTTTTTAATCCCGGCGATGAAATTTTTAACAGGGCTATAACTGACTTAACTCTGCAGAATCAAATAAACGAACTTTTTAGCAACGAAGACGTAAAATACATTTTCTCCAATCTTGCATATACAAACAACGGAGTTTATGCACTGATGGATATCAAAGAGAACAATATAAAGCGATTGACAAATCTTCATGGAATTATTTCCGACGGGATACATAAAGTTGAACACGTCGAAGAAAAAATAAAAAGTATTTTCCTCGGACTTGTAAATCCTGAAGACAAACAAAACTACGAAAATATTAAATCATTTCAGGATAGAATTACACACGTAAAAATCCCTTATATTCTTGATTACACTGCCGAAGTAAATGTTTATAAGCACAAATTTGATAGTATCGAAAAGATGTTCTTACCGGGAGTTCTCGAAAATTTCGCAAAAATAATTATTTCTACCAGGATGAATCCCGAAAATTCAATTGTCTCTAAATGGCTTTCAAAAAATGCAAATAAATATTCGAAATATAATGATAAAAACTTCCTCTTGCTCAAAATGGATTTATATAGAGGAATTGTACCTAAATGGCTTTTAGAAGAAGATATTAAAAACTTTACCAGAGATGTTAGAAAAGCTCTGTTAAAATCTGCCGAAAATGAAGGTTTTACGGGAATTAGCGGCAGAAATTCAATTAATATTTTTGGAACGTTAATATCGCGTTTCGAAAATATCGGTAAATACATCACCATGGATGATGTCAGAACTTTTTTTGAATCCAATGATAAATTAAACGAACAAATACCAAACGGATTTATTGCTTCTCTTGTTAACCTTTATGATTATGAAGTTCTCCAGAACATTAAAGAATCAATTTATTATTTTTCTGAAAAACAGATTCGTAAAGAAATTCTAAATTATCTTTTTGCTTTAAATTATGATATTGGTAATACTGTAAGAAATACCTTTACAAACGAAGATATTGAAATCACCGAAGAACTGTATAAAAACTTTGAAGCCACAATTTTAGGAGTGGATTCTACTCAAGCCCAAAGAGAATCCTTCAGAAAAGAAATGCATAGGGAATTCGTTACTCAAACACTTGCCGGCGAAATCCGTTTAAAGGGGCTCGATATTCAAAAAACCACACAGTATTTTAATCTTCTCGAAAAATACACCCGCAGTTTAAAAGAAAATGCTTTGAGCATATACATTCATAATGACAATTTCAGAAGGTGCATAATGGAGTTTGAAACACAATCATTTAAAAATTATCCCGAAAAAATGAAAAACGATGTAAAAAGATTACTTAAAAATCTTGTTTCTTGTTTCGGATATACTCTCGAAGGAGCTAAGCAGGTTAGTATATATGCAATTGACAAAAAACTCTGGGAAAAATTTGGCAAGTAAAATAGATTATCTTCAAAAACATAACGCAATTAATTAAATTGTTACTTATTTGCAAATAATTTCTAAAAACTTATTTTTGTAAAAAAAACAAATAACAAAAATGATAAAGGAAAATCTCTGTGCTTATTTCGAAAATGCAATAAAATCAAATTGGGAAAATTTATCAATGCAAGATTATGACAACGGATCTTTAACTTATGGAGCCTTTGGGATACAGATGCTAAACATACATCATTTGTATCGCCAACACGGCATTGAAAAAGGTGATAAAATTGCTCTTGTAGGTAAAAATTCTATATATTGGGCTTCCGTGTATATCGCAACAGTTACTTATGGAGCTGTAATTGTGCCATTATTACAGGATTTTACACCTAA
>LUZK01000024.1 GCA_001603595.1 Bacteroidales bacterium Bact_19 | reverse complement strand
CAGTATTTCCGTTCATGTCGGTTACCGTCCATGTAACTATTGTATTCCCAACGGGGAAAGTAGTAGGAGCATCGTTGGTAACCGAAAGGATACCGCAATTATCATCAACAACCGGAGAGCCTAAAACAACACCACTTCGAAGCATTCGTCAGGATCGGTATATGCAACAACCGGAGCCGGACAAGTTATGTCAGGTAACTGATTGTCAATAACAGTTATTGTTTGTTGACAGGTTGAAGTATTACCATTTACATCTGATACTGTCCAAGTTATTATAGTTGTTCCTACCGGAAAAATTTCTGGAGCATCATGCGCTATAAATAAAATTGAACAATTATCACTTACTAATGGAGTTATAAGTGCAATATTTTCTGAATGACAGAAACCGTTATCTGAATAAGATAAAATTGGGTCAGGACAAATTATTGAAGGCAGTTGGTTATCATATACTGTTACGATTTGCTGACAGGTAGCAATGTTACCATTAACGTCGGTTACCGTCCATGTAACTATTGTATTCCCAACGGTGAAAGTAGTAGGAGCATCGTTGGTAACCGAGAGGATACCGCAGTTATCATCAACAACCGGAAAGCCTAAAACAACACCACTTGCGAAGCATTCGTCAGGATCGGTATATGCAACAACCGGAGCCGGACAAGTTATGTGAGGTAACTGATTGTCAATAACAGTAACAGTTTGTTCACAAGTAGCAGTATTTCCACCAAAATCTGTAACGGTCCAGGTAATAGTAGTTGTTCCAACAGGATAAGGATCTGTTAGGGTCAGTAGGTCGCTGCGAATACCTGATACTGATAATATTCCACAATTATCATTTACAGTTGGAGGTATAATAACAACATTAGTAGATTGGCAATCATCTGTATCGGTATTAACTAATATATTATCAGGACATACTATAGTTGGTGGAATGAAATCCTGTATAATTACAACTATATTAGCATCATCACAATTTGTAGGATTTATAACATCACAAATTTGATAAGATAAATTATACGTTCCTACAACTGTGCCGGCAGGAATAAACAAATTACCGTTGGCAAAGATACTTGCACCGGAGATTCCTCCGTCATCAGTAAGAGTAATTGTAACACTTGAAGGATCTGCCGGATTTCCGTTATAATAATCATTGTTAAGTACATTTCCAACAATTCCTCCATTAACACAATCAAAGTTAACGGCCGTAAATGTATCATCGTTAGCAATAATTGATGGCATTATTACTGTGACAGTTACAATTGCATCATCACAGTTTGAAGTATTAATAATTTCGCATATCTGGTAAGTTAGAGTGTATGTACCTGCCGGTGTGTTTGGAGCGAGATCTACTGAACCATCCGGATTTAGTGTTAAATTACCTGTTGGGTCCGGAGTAACCTCACTCAATATCAAGTCGGCAGGATTTACTGAAGAACCATTCAATAAATCGTTGTCAAATACATTGAGAATATTGACGGCACCTGTATAGCCATTTATTGGGCCACCATTATCATCATTTGCAATGATTACATTTATAGGACTGGTTGTTTCAGTATCAGTATTATCATTAGGATTGGGATCATATTGATCAAAATTTGTTATGGTAGCAACATTTGTATAGCTTCCTCCAGGTAAATCCACTATTGCAGTAATTGTTAAAACTGCGGAACCGGGATAATTAATTGTTGAAATTGTCCATATTCCTGAAACATTATCATAGTTGCCATCAGAAACTGTGTGTGAAACGTAAGTATATCCTGTAGGTAATTGATCTGTAACTGTAATATTGGTCGCTTGACTTGGCCCATTATTAATGATAGTTATTGTGAAAGTAACTTGATCTCCAACGTAAGGAGTATTATTATCAACAGTTTTTTGAACACTTAGATCTGACATCCCTTGAATTGGAGTAACAAATGTTGATTCATTATTATCAGGATCAGGATCTGTAACATCATTACTGTAAATAATCGCAGTATTAACAATACTGCCTGTTGCATCAGGTAAAACGTCACCTCTTATTATTAGAACACAGCCTCCTCCTGCAATTATAGTTCCTAAATTTCCGACACCTGTCCATGTTCCATAATTTGCCTGGCAACGAGAGGATTCCCAATCAACTACAACTCCCGGAAGAATATCTTGTATAATAACATTTGTTGCATCACTCGGTCCGTTATTACCATAAAGAATTGCATAGTAAATTGTTTCTCCTGCTGTAATAGTTACAGGATCAATTACAATATCATTCGGATTGCCGAAAATCTGAGAATTAGAAAGCGGTAAAATAGACGGATCTATCTGTACTTTGTATATGTAAAGGTCAGAGACAATTTCTACAGTTGTATTTACAGTAGATGTATTGTTTGTAACATCGGGATCAGGGGTATCTGTTTCGATATAAGCTGTATTTACAATATTTCCAGTAACATTACTTAATACATTACCTCTTAATAATATCGTTACACTTTCGAGAGGATTCATATCTCCAATAACATAAACTCCTGTCCATGGATTCCATGTTAATCCACCATCAATTGAGAACTCAGGATTATCAATAATAAGAGGACTTATATTGTCATGAACATTAACGTTCAAGGCATCGAATGTGTTGCTGTTGTTTGTTACTACAATTGAATACTGAATTTGAGTCCCTGCAACTATTGTTGCCGGACCGGTCTTAATTATTGAGACATCAGCTTCAACATTTAGTGGAGTGAATATTGTTTCTTCGTTATTTCCTGGATTTGGATCCGGATCAGATGATGTTACTGAAGCAGTATTAGGGATTGGATCAACATTTGGATTAGGACTTGCATCAATCACAGTACCTCGAATTAACAATACAAAAGTGGAGTTGTATGCAAGAGTTCCAATATTTAAAGATCCTGTCCATGGGCTTAACCAATTAATTCCACCATCAATAGAATATTCTGCAGTGCTAATTATGGTTGGATCAATAACATCTGTTATTGTAACATTATTCGCATTCGAAGGACCATAATTTGTTACACTTATTTGATATGTAATCTGTCCACCAATTGTTACAGGAGATGTTAAAGCTATTTTACTTATTTGAAGGTCAGCACTTGTGAGAATTGTAGTAATAACTGTTGATTCATTATTTGACAGATCAGGATCAGGAGTTACAGCACTATAAATTGTTGCTGTATTTACTAATGTTCCGGTTGCTGAAGGATCTACCAAACCTCTTATTAAAATATAGTTAGCTCCAGGATATAGAAATTCATTTAAGTATCTTGTCCCATCCCAGCTAAACCATGAATTCCCAAAATTTAAAGAGTATTCAGGATTTAAAATTCCGGGAGGAGTTATATCAGTAATAGTTGCTTGCTGTGAATTATTTGGTCCTAAGTTTTGAACGTTTAAGAAATAATAAATCATTGTACCGGCAGTTATTACAGAAGGATTAATTTGAATGAGTTGTGATGGATTTCCTACCGGTAAATTTGATGGATCAATGTGTGATTTTACTATCGAGATATCTGATGTGTTGATTACAACAATTGTAACAATTGCATCATCGCAATTTGTGGGATTAAGAATTTCACAAATTTGATATGTTAATGTATATGTACCTCCAGGTGTAAACGGTGCTACGTCAACAGAACCATCAGGGTTAAGAGTTAATGTATTTGTTGGATCAGGAACTGTAAGTGTTAATGAAACTTCAGCAGGATCAACAGGATCCCCGTTTAGCAGATCATTGTCAAAAACATTCAAAACATTATTTTGTCCTGTTGAACCATTAATTCCGGATGCGAAATCATCATTAGCAATAATTTGAGGCGGAATAACCGTAATAGTAACAGTTGCCTGGTCACAGTTAGTTGGATTTGCAACCTCACAAATCTGATAAACCAGATAATATGTTCCTGCAGGTGTTCCCGGAGCAACAACTACATCCTGTCCAACTAAACTAATGTTAGGATCCGTAGAACTGATAAATGTTAATATAACATCAGCGGGATCAACAGGATTGCCATTTAATAAGTCATTTGAAAGTACATTTACTACAGCAGTCCCTCCTGTGTATCCATTTATTGTTCCGTAATCATCGTTAGCAATAATTTGAGAAGCATTATTTATTGTAATTGTAGAAATTACGCTACATCCTTGTGAATCCATTACTACTACTGTATAAGTACCGGGATATAAATTGCTGAATACATTTGAGGTTTGAAATGGTCCACCGTTCAAACTATAGCTGAAAGGTGGAGTTCCTCCTGTTGCATTCACGGTAATTTCACCTGTATTACCATTGTAATAGGCAATTTGTGAAGTAATTGTAAGATTTACATCTATTTCAGGCATTACAGTAACAGTTATTTCTTCACAGTCAGAAATTCCACAGGAATTTTGCCATGCTACGTAATATGTTGTTGTGGAAGTTGGTGCTGTGATACTTAAATTATTTCCTGTACCAATTAAGGTTCCATGACATGTTCCTGTGTACCAATTAAGTGAATTTCCCGAACCACCGGTTGCTGTTAAAGTTATGTTTCCTGTTTCGTTAAAACAAACTGAATTATGGCTTGATAAAGCAGCTGTTGGTGCTGTTGGTAAAGGATTTACAGTAACCTGTATCGGAACTTTATTCGGACTTATACAAGAAGAGGATAAAGCTTCTGATACATAATATGTAAACGTTCCAACAGTTGCAGTTGATGGGGTTATTGATGTTTGTGGTATTCCATTAATGTCAGAATAATAATATAGCAAATATGAAGGATCACTCGGTGTTGCTGTTAATGGATTAGCTGTCTGATTCTGGCAGTAAACTACCGGACTTGTTACAGTAGGAGTACTTGTAAAATCAAGTACATTAATTGTGAATTCAAAATAACAACTTGTTGCTCCCGGAGGTACTGCATAATAAGTCGTAGTTCCTAAAGTCGCAGGAAATGGATTGTTTGTTGTGTATTCCACTGTTGATGTTGTAACAGGATATTGATTGTAAAATCTTGACCCTGGAGGAAAATTTCCTGAAACTTGCGTTATAGGAATATTTGGACCGGTCAAATTACACAATAAAAATTGTAAATTTGTGCTTGATGAAGAACAATTATCATTAACAAAATTTGTTGAGTTTATTGAAAAAACAAAAGGATTTAATATAGGTTCTCCTATACATACTCCCGAAGTCTGGAATCCTTGCACTGTAGGATTATTATTCAACGAGATTCCACTAATTTGACCAACGCCGTTCATATGTCCATTAACTACTATTTGAGCATCGCAATTTGTATTGGCAAGTATTGTACAATCTTCTGTAGCTTTTATTTTAAAGGTTAATTTTCCAAGAAGCTCATTAGGATCAGCAGGTAATGGTAAAGTTCCAATTTGCCATATAATCGAACCATTTGCTCCAAGTGTTGGATCAAAATATAAATTGTTTGGAATTGGCCCCGGTGAAAAAAATATCTGATTTGAACTGCTGACATAGCTTGATGCAAATGGTATTGGAACAATAACTTCCGCATTATCAATAGGTTCGGTACCTTTATTTCTAATGTCTATTGTAATTTCTATTTCCTGACCGGGTTCTAAAACTAAGGGATCACCGGGATTATATGCTATGTTATTTATGCTTACTATTTGTGTATGAGCTTCAGGTGTTGGGATATATGAATCCACCGACATAGCCATTAAAAATATAACATAGGTATCTTGGGTAGTCCCGTATCTGAATTGAGTAGAAGTTTGATTGTTTGTAATAACACTATTTCCTGAATTAGGAATGTTAAACATGGAAATATCCAACCCTGTATTGTTAAGAAGATTAGGATTTCGAGGATTACCCCCTGTAAAAATCGAACTGTTGAAAAAGTTATTAGCAGAATTTCCTGAATGATTTAAGGTGATCCAGTTAGTATTTGAATGGTCTCTTATTTGAAAATAATCTCCTTGTATAGGCCTATCTCCTTCTCCTGCAACTAAACCAAGTTTCAGGTTCACAGGACCGCTCTGTACAGTGTTAAATCCAGATATCGGAATTGTAAAATCTTCCGTTATTCCTCCTGCTACGTAGGCATGCCCATCAAAAATGGTAATATCTCTCCATTTCATTTTGGAATTTTCGTAAATAACAATAAGTGCCCAGCCTCCGTAATATCCTGTTCCACCTCCTACACCTTCTCTAAGAGCTATGTTTGCAACAGTATATTCTCCTAAACCATACTGTTTTACATAATCAGTAACTTCTGCATAAGCTGAGTACATTTGTCCATGTTGAGTTTCGGGATAGTATATATCATTTTGGTTGGCTGTAATCAGTGTATATCCTCCAGCTCCAGGTCCTCTTAGTAATACTTGTCTTTTATTAAAATTTACTGTTACACTGTTTTTTGTTACCGAAAATTCCATTGGACTTGTTCCACCATCGTGAGCTCTTCCTGTCCAGTACAATCCTGCATAGATTATATTAGAACATTCAGGTAATGCTCCGTTTTCGGTTGAAAATTGCATTGTTGCCGAAGATGAGTTCAATGTATTAGGATCGTAATCAACATCTACATATACCATATTATTATGATTACCTGTGTTATCTCCGTAATTAGCAAGTGTAAGATTAGTATTTCCTATTAAAACAAAATCTCCTCTTACATTGTATATATATTTATTCGGAGTATAAACAGAACTTCTTTGGGTAAATGGAACTATAACCTGACTGTTTATAAATGGCAGAAACATTAACGTTATCAGTGTTGTTAATAAAATCTTTTTCATAATTTTTATTTTTAATTTTTTTATATTTTTTGCTCTCTCAATCATCTTTTACTCTGGTATAATTGTTAAATAATAGTACTGAACACTTGTTTTCGATTGATCTGTTATAATACCTTCAACATCTTTTTCATTACATATGAAGTCACATTGGAAAACAACTGCTCGTAAGTTTGGAAATAATTCATTTAGGTTCTTTTTTAATTGATATGGTTTTTCTTCCTGATTATGAAATATTTTTATCAATTCAATAGAGCTAAAGTCGTTTTTTAGATCTTCTTTTATTAAATTCAGTTCAGATGCCTTGATTTCAAGTACCAATGGTCTGTCATTTGTGGTTTTAAAAGTCTTTTCTTTTGAGATAATTAGTGCCGGATTATTATCAAAATATAAACTGTTTAAATAAGTATTTTCTCGTGAAGCACTTGTAAAAGACTTATTTTTTAATAAATCAAAATTTCTAATTTCTTGACTAAAAATATTTCCAATTGATAAAGTTGTTATTATTATAACAGCTATAAAATTTCTGCCAAATTTGTTTTTCATACAACTTATGTTTTAAATAAATAATTTTTTTATTTCTCATAACCTGTTGTTTGTTTGATTGTTTAGAAAGATTATAAAGAAGTTAGTGCTAATTTTATATAGATTTTATAAATCTCTATAAAACAAAACTTTAAGAGTTTTATTAAAAAAAAAAGTATGCTATAAAGCATTAAAAAAAGTTTAATTATTTTTCAAAGATTATAAAACACCTGAAAGTTAGAATCTGTAAACGCTGAAAAAATTACTAAACATCACTCCTTAAATAAAAAAAAAGGAGAGCGATTCACTCTCCTTTCTTTTTAAATGGATTCTTCAATATTATTTTACCTCTATATTATAGGTTTGGGATTTGTAAATTCCGGCACATTTAGCACCTGCAGATGTTTTTTCTTGAGCTTCTGTATTGTTTCGGCGTTGAATGAATATTTGATTAGTACCTACAGATAATCTGTTGGTTTGAGTGGCCGTAAGAATTACTTTTGTGGCACCGGGAGTTGTTTGATAAGCATTTAATTCATCATTTTCCAATTGTCCATTAATAAAAACCCAAATATTTTCATCACTACCGAGAGGTTCCCCAATCCAAGTTATTTCATAAGCCTGATCTTTGTTAATTGTATCCATATTTTCTTGCAAATCAATTGTTTTTACAGTTGCAATGTTTGTGAAACTATTGCCATCAATGTCTGTCCACACAAAGGTACCTTGTTCAATAAATCCAGCATTACTGGTTTCGTAATAGGCAAGAGCATTCTTAAATCCCATTTCAACATCGTTAAATTTAACATTACTTGGAGACGATAATTCAAGTTTAGTTCCGGTTATGCTGCCAAAGAAAAACGAAGCTCTGGCATAGCTTACGTCTTCTGCTTTATCATAATAAATCTCATATAAAGCATAAATACGATCTTGATTTACATCAGAACTGTTTTCACGTTCGCAAGCAATGAAAACAAACATTAATGTGATAGATGCAGCGATTAATAAAACTATTCTTTTCATTTTTTATTTTTTTACAAATTTAATGAATTAATTGATACAATTACACGATTTTTATTATTTAAATCTGAAATTACCATATTTTTTGTGAATCCTTTGCTAATGTTAAGTTTTGAAACTTCTTTAGAGAAATTTTCGTTTATTTCATAAACTAAATGTCCGGGAGTATTTAGAATATTTTTAGCTAATTCCGAAATTGAGTTGTAAAAAACCAGTGGTGCATTGTCTTCAACATAGAGTGCTAAAGCTGGTTCAAATAAAGTTACATTTTTATGCATAAGTTTTTTTTCACTTATTGTTACATAAGGTGGGTTTGAGACAATAATGTCGAATTTTATATCAGCGAACGGAAAATTTTTATCTAATAAAACATCAAAAATGGCAAAAGTTATATTTGTATCATGGGTAGTGCTGTTCTTTTTTGCAATGTTTAGAGCTTCTGTCGAAACATCCAGAGCGTAAATATCCGCTTCAGGAATTTCTTTCTTCAAACTAATAGCGATACATCCACTACCGGTTCCAATATCAAGAATCTTGGGATTTTTTAGAGACTTGTTCTTACAAATATCTATTGTTTCTTTAACCAAAATTTCGGTTTCTTGTCGCGGGATTAAAACAGAAGGGTTAACAAAAAATTCTCGACCGTAAAAATACGCCTGATTTGTAATATACTGAAGCGGTTCTCCATTTTTTAATCTTTCAATAAAATGTAAATATTTCTCTAAAATTTTTTCAGGGAAAGGCTCATCGTAATTTAAGATTATTTTAGTTTTATTTAGTCCGGTTATATTTTCAAGCAAAAGATATGAAATAGTTTCACATTCATAAACAGGATATAAATCTTTTAGATTTTCAATGGTGTTTTTATGAATTGCACGAAAACTAATCATTAACTATCTATCTAATTATTTGTAATTTTCCGTTTTTTTCGATTTTGACGATTTGCGATCCCGAATAGTTACTGAGTTCTTCGAGTCTTAAAGGAACAATAAAATCCACTGCCAATTTTATTTCATTTTCTATTTCAAAGTATCCGAGAGGGGATCTTCTGCCACTTGTATTTGCAGATGTTGATACTATAGGTTTGCCGAATTCTTCAATAAGTTTCAGGCAAAATTCATCTTTAGGAATTCTTATTCCAATACTTCCATCCGCTGCACAAATGTTTGGAGATAGATTTTTTGCACGCGGATAAATTATTGTCAGGGGTTTGTCCGAAACTTCTATTAGTGGTAAGGCTTCATCAGGGATTTCGTAAACGTAATTTTTTATCATTTCAATTGAGTTGGCCAAAACAATCATGCTTTTTAAGGGGTTTCTCGCTTTAATGTTATAAATTGACGCAATTGCAGATTCGTTTGTAGGATCACAACCAAGTCCCCAAATAGTATCAGTGGGATACAAAATGACTCCCCCCTTTTTTAAAACATCCACAGCTTCGGAAATAATTTCTTTCATAAACTTTTGTAAATATTATTTAGTTTATTTATAACAGCTTTTCTATCAAATAGTTTCAATCTTTCTAATCCGTCTTTTTTCAATATTTCTTTGAGTTCATAACTTTCAAGCAATGTTTTAATTGCAATTCCAATAGCTTTCGGATTATGTACTTCGGTTTGAACAGCAGCAGTCCCTGCTATTTCTGCCGTACTGCCGTGATCGGCTGTTATTACCGGAGTCTCTGAAGCAAATGCTTCCAAGATCGGAATTCCAAAACCTTCATATATTGATGGGTAGATAAATATTTCGGAATTTTGATAAATCAAGGGTAAATCTTCGTTTTTAACATTTTTAAGGATTATTATTCGGTCAGAAATCCCTTTTTCACGTGCGTATTCCTCCATTTTTCGACAGTACGGGGTGCGCTTCCCTATTAAAACATATTTTATATCAAGGTTGTAATAATATAATGCCTTAACTACATTGAGAGTGTTTTTCCTTTTTTCTATTGTTCCTACGGTTAAAATATATCTTTTGGGAAGATTATATTTTTTTAAGATTTTTAATTTTTCTTCCTGATTAAAACGTTTATCAAAAACAGTGTTGTACGACTGATAAACAACCTGAATTTTTTTTTCGTTAATTCCAAAATATCGTATTATGTCGAGTTTTGTTTGTTCACTTGTGGCAATTATTATATCTGCATTTTTACAGGCATGGAAAAATTTTCTGTGATAAATTTTTCTATCAATAAAAGGATATAGTTGAGGAAATTTTATGAAAATAAGATCGTGTATAGTAACAACCTTTTTTACTTTTGACTTATTTATGTTTAATGGCAATTCGTTACTTAATCCGTGATAAATGTCGAGATTTAATTCGTTTATTTTTGAAGGAATAGATAATGTTCTCCAAAATGCCTTACCAAGTTTTGAAACATATTTTGGAAATACAATGTTTTTTAAATATTCATTTTCCAGAAGTGAGGTTTCTTTTTTAGTAGTAAAGAGAAAATATTCATTTTCGGGATAGTATTCATTAAATCCCCGAATAATATCTCTGCTATAATTTCCCAGTCCCGTAGAATTAACAAAAGCTCTTTTTGCATCAAATCCTATACGCATAAATCATGAATAATAATATTATACCGAAACCTCAAATGTTCTCAGTGCGTCGTTCAGAGAAGTCTTTTTATCGGTGGATTCTTTTCGTTTACCAATTATTAAAGCACATTGAACATTGTAGATACCGGCAGCAAATTTTTTTGGAATACTTCCCGGAATAACCACAGATTTGGGAGGAACAAAACCTGTATATTCAACAGGACTTTCTCCTGAAACATCAATAATTTTTGTTGATGCCGTTATGACGACATTTGCTCCGAGCACAGCTTCTTCGCCAATCCTGACTCCTTCTACAATAATAGATCTTGATCCAATAAAGCAATTATCTTCAATAATAACCGGGGCAGCTTGCACAGGTTCAAGCACTCCTCCGATGCCAACACCACCGGAAAGGTGAACATTTTTTCCGATTTGAGCACATGACCCTACTGTAGCCCAGGTATCAACCATTGTTCCTGAGTCAACATAAGCCCCAATATTTACGTAAGATGGCATCAATATTACACCAGGAGCCAAATACGAACCATATCTTGCAACAGCATTCGGAACAACTCTTACCCCCAATTTATCATAATTCTTTTTTAATGGAATTTTATCATGATATTCAAAAATCCCGATTTCTTCTTTTTCCATTTTTTTGACGGGAAAGTAGAGAATAACTGCTTTTTTTATCCAATCGTTTACCTGCCATTTTCCTGAAATTTTTTCGGCAACTCTTAATTCTCCTTTTTCAAGCAAGTCAATAACTGTTTCTATTGCTTTTACAGTGCTGCTTTCTTTTAGAAGATTTCTGTCGTCCCAGGCTGAATTTACAAGATTTTTTATTTGTCTGATATCCATCTATATTAAATTTTAACAAGTTCCAAAATTATCAATAAAAAACCGTCATTACAAAAAAATAATGCCGGCTAAAAACAAGAATCATGAAAACTATTTTTTTATTAACTTTTTGGAGTCAACATTTTTATTCTGATAAATTAGGCTTGCAAAATATACTCCGGCTTGCAAATCTGTACAATCAATTACTATGGAATTTTCGTTTCCGTTGATTTTATAAGATTTTAATTTCAATCCTGCAAAGTTAAATATAGCAATTTCTGCAAATTCGTTTTCAGGAATTTGATAATTTATTGTAGCATAATCATAAACCGGATTCGGAGCCGGGGCAGAAATATGAATTTTTGATGATCCTGATGAATCAAAAAAATACTTTATATCATCAATGGGAAAAGGTCTTAACCCTAAAACAGTTAATGATAATAACAATAGTAATAATATGTTGAAGATTTTTTTCATAATTTAATTTTAACAAAAACTATACCTGTGTACGAAATATTAAAAATTTTGTTTCAATAAAATTTAAATTTTTAGCAGTTAGCATAAATTGTTTAATTTTGGCAATATTATCTTAAATAACAAAATTATGAAAACATTGTTTATTTTTATACTTGGCGTGATTATATGCGTTAATTTATTAGGTCAGGCTTCCGGAAATTGGTATTATCAAAAAAGTAAATCATCTGAGACTTCGACTTTGTTTCGTGAATATGATATAAATACTACTTCGGGGATAACACAATCGGCATATAATTATTATTTCCAACCTGAGAATGATACCGTTATTTATTTAGAGGTTAAAGCAATAATGAATGTTCTTCCTGATGCTTTTATAATGATTTTGGGTGTATCTCAAGTTGCAAAAGACCTTGAAACAGCTTATGATTTAATGGATCAGAGAATAATTTCGTTTATAAACGAAACAGGAATAGATAAAAAAAATGTTTATGTTGACTTCATTTCTCAAACACCAATATTCTCACGTGAAAAAGATAAAAAGATTTTCAGTAAAAAACTTATAGAAGTACCTAAAGGATATGAACTTAAAAAAAACATTCATTTATTTTACACCGATCGTAGCTTAAGTGATTATTACATTAAAATTGCTGCTAAAAATGAGATCTATGATGTTATAAGAGTCGAACATATTGTTACTGATCAACAAAGTCCGCTGAAGATTTTAAGAGGAGAATGTGTTAAACTATTAAAAGTTTATACACAAGAATTAGCTGAATTAGGAATAAGTTTTGATGCAAACTATAAATCAATAGAAGAAAGTAGTTATTGTATTTTTCCAAATAATCAATATAGTTTGTTTACTTCTTATATGCCTTCAAATTATGAAGTACTTAATCCGAATACAACAGATATTAATTATGTAAATCCAAATGAAAAAATAAATTTGTTTTATGATAGAGTCTCTTATTCAAATTTTGATATTGTCATAAATCCTGACATTGTTGAGCCATGTGTTCAATTTATTCAAAAAATGAAATTTAAATTAGTTCTAAAGAAAAAATAATTTAGTAAATGAACGCTATAATAAGTTTAAAAGAATACAAGACAGAAAAACAGAGTCTGTTAAAATATATCGAGGAATTTAAAACAAAAAAGATTCTGATAGTTGGAGATATAATGCTTGATTCTTATTTATATGGCAAAGTAAATAGGATTTCGCCGGAAGCTCCTATCCCGATAGTATCTGTTACTAGTCGTGAATATCGTCTTGGAGGTGCTGCGAATGTTGCTTTTAATATAAAATCTTTAGGAGCCGAAGTCATAGTGTGTTCTGTTATTGGGAATGATGAAAAAGCCGAAATATTTAAAAATATTTTAAAGGAAAATAATCTTACTGATATAGGAATAATTCAATCAACTGAAAGAAAAACTACTGTTAAACACAGAATTATAAGTGCAGGGCAACATCTTCTACGCGTTGATGATGAAATTACTTCAGATATTTCTGAAGAACTGTCGCAGCAACTAATTAATAGAATAATTGAAATAATAGATAACGAAAAAATTGATTTAATAATTTTTCAAGATTATGATAAAGGTGTTCTTACAAAAAGCGTTATAGAACAAATAATTAAAATTGCTGAAACGAAGGAAATTCCTACGGCTGTTGATCCTAAACGGAAGAACTTTTTAAGTTATCGAAATGTGAATCTGTTTAAGCCAAACTTTAAGGAGTTTTGTGAAGGAACAAAAACAGAAATTGATAAAAAAGATTTTGTTGCTTTAAGTTTTACGTGTAAAAAGTTTATAACCGAAATGAATGTTAAAATCGGATTGATTACACTGTCTGAGAATGGAGTTTTGATTTGCACAAAAGAAGAATGTTTGCATTTCCCGGCAAATAATATTCACCAAATAGCAGATGTTTCGGGAGCAGGAGATACCGTAATAAGCGTTGCAGGTTTATTGCTTGCTTGTAATGCTGATATTAAGGACATTGCATATTTGTCAAATCTGGCAGGTGGGATAGTTTGTAAAAAACTTGGAGTTGTGAGTGTTACTACTGAAGAATTATTACAAAGCTTATAATTTGAAAATTCTTAAAAACGAAATAGCTGATCGTAATATAGGATTAGATTTATTTCGAGCTGTTGCCGTTTCTATTGTGGTTGTGGGTCATTTCTTTGAACATTTTTCGGATTTACATTTTACAAATTTTTTACCTGATGGAGTAGAAATGTTTTTTGTCCTGTCGGGATTTCTTATTGGAAATATATTTTTAAATGCTGAAATAAACTCAAAAAATGAGCTTCTTCGTTTTTCTAAAAAATTTTATATTCGGAGATGGCTCAGAACTTTACCTAATTATTATTTATTCCTGATTTTAAATATTTTGTTTGTTTATTTGGGTATTTACGACGGAATAATAAATTTTAATACTTCTGCTTATTTTGTTTTTCTGCAAAATTTTTCCAAGCCATTAGATTTATTCTTTTGGGAATCATGGAGCTTAGCTGTAGAGGAGTGGTTTTATCTTTTACTGCCTGCAATTCTTGTTTCTGTGGTTGTATTATTTAAAAATCATTTTGTAAAAGCATATTTATACACTGTTCTAATCTTAATGATATTTCCGTTATTATACAGAATTTTTACTTATAATTCAGATGCAGATCAAGTCACATATTATCTTTATTTCCGAAAACTTGTTTTAACCAGACTTGATTCTATTTCATACGGATTAGGCGCTGCATTAGTTATAAAATTTTATAAAGAATCAGTATATAAAAGCAGATTTGCACTATTTACGCTTGGGGTAATAGGCTTGATGATATTAAAATTTTACGTTATAGATTGGAACAGTTTTTTCAAACAAACGGTTTCATTAAGTTTTGAAAGTTTATTTACAGTTATGTTTCTGCCGATGTTTTATTTCGCCGGGATTAAACAAAAAATATTAAAAGCACAAATAGTTTTTATCGCAATAATTTCATATTCAATGTATTTAGTTCATTTACCTTTAATTTATTTAATAAAAAAATACTGTTTCGGATATAATCAAATAATACTTCTTGTAATATATTTGACCTCCATAATAATTGTATCAGGAATAAATTATTTGATTTGGGAACGACCTACAACGAAACTAAGAAATAGAATTTTATAGTCCTGTTTTTATTATGAATAGCTTTTTTTTGAAAATATTTTATGGAAGTATTAGCTTTGTTGTAAGTTGGAACAACTTACTACAAAAAGATTCTGTTTCTATTGAGTCCATAACATAGCTGTAATATGTTTAGTTATTGAACGCAGGTTTAATTATAGATTTCATCATATAGCTATCTATAAAAAAGAAATTCGCTTTCGTATTTTTTATTTAACCAATAATTTATTTTAAGACTCAGAAAAGCAGATCCACAGCCAACTACAATTCCTGCAATTACATCACTAGGATAATGTACGCCTAAATGTAATCTTGAATACGCAACTAATCCTGCCCATAAAAACGAAGGAACAATAATATACCATTTAGGAAAAGCCAAACTTAAAGATGTTGCCAGAACAAAGGCAGTTGATGTATGCCCCGATGGAAAAGAGGGGCTATTTACATTTGTCAGCTTTTGTAATTCCGGATATTTAATAAAAGGCCTTTCTCTGTTTATTAAAAATTTCATACTTGTTGATAGTATATTCGAAATTATTAGTGCTTCTCCTGTGTAAATACTTTTTCCAATTATTGAATTATCCTTCAATAAAAATCCGGTTGTAAAAAGTATAATTGGTGTTGATATACTTAATGGAGCCGCGGTGTGTGTTGTTAAAATTAAACTTTTGTCAAGATTTATATTTCTTTTAATGTTTGTTTGTCTTAATAAATTAATATCCCAATTTTGAGAAAAAGAAACAGTCTTAATTAACACAATAAAAATAAATAATAAAAATAGTCTTTTATCCATTAAACAAATTATTTTCTTAATCATTAACAAAAAATTTAATTATGCTAAGATAATAAATAAAAAGACTTTTTTATAAGTATAATCATGGAGTAATATTTTTTATAATACTTTTTTGTTTAGTTGTTGTATATTACATTAACCATTGTTTAACTAAAAGTCTGAAACGTTTAACAAACAATTAACTATTTTCTTTTGAACAAAAACGTTTAAGAATTGTAAAAAGAATACTAATTAAATTTTAATATCATGAAAAAGTTAGTTTATATTTTGGTTTTTGTATCAGTTAATATGTTTGTAAAGGCTGAGGAAAAAGATTTTCCGAAGAAATCTGGTGGAGAAACAATTGTCGAATATTCTGTATCAGTCTCCAATCCAGTAATTCAGACGAAAATAATTCCTTACAGTGTTCCGAATTATGTTGAAATGCAGAAAGTTACCGAGAGAGAAAATTACGAATTGTGGAAAGTTGCGGCAAATCAAATAAGACCATATCCCGGACAAAAGTTGGTAGGAAAATCATTTAATTACTTTGTATTTAGGGATGGAAAGTTTCATTTCACTGTAACAGAAATGAATAAAGATGCTGTTTATAAATTTTTTAGTGGACAGATATAGTATTAAAGTCAATAAAAAATGGACTGTTAATTTTTGGCAGTCCATTTTCTTGTTATTAATTTTTAATAAGTTTAGTGCTTAAACTTTTACCATCAATTTCGGTTTCAAGTATATAAAAACCTTTAATTAGTTCAGCGATGTTAATTCTGTTTACTTCTTCGGAAAAATAGTAAGAACAAATAATTTTTCCTGAGACATCTTTGATTTTCAGATTTCTGACACCCATACCATTAAGATGAATAAAAATGACGTCATTAGCAGGATTCGGATAAATTCCAAAAACGTCATTTTTAAGTGGGTTATATTTTGTTATGTTTTGTAAGCAAATTAAAGAATTGTAAACATTCACTCTACCTGCTCCAATTTTTCCAATTAGATCAGGATTTTGTTCATCAATGTTGTCGCAACCTTGAATAAGGCAATCAATAATTTGCTGAGATGTTGCTTCGGGATTTTGAGACTTGAGAAGTGCAACAACACCGGCAACAAGGGGGCAAGCCATAGAGGTTCCGTCTTGAGGTCCAAATTCCGATGACCAAGCAAGGCTGCTATAAATACCTGTTCCTGGGGCAACAACAGTTATAAAATTTCCACGTTGAGAAAAACTTGCAATTTTATCGTCTTGATCCGTTGCTCCAACTGCTATTACTTGAGGATATGCAGCGGGATAATTAGGAGTTTCATTACCGTCATTTCCTGCTGCAGCAACAAAGATAATTCCATTTTCAAAACCAACTTCTATAAGACTTTGAAGAGTTTCAAAACCTTCTTGAGGTCCACCAAAAGACATACTTATAATTTCTGCTCCTGCTGCTATTGCATAATCAACACCTTCTGGCCCGTAAGCAATTGAAATTGGTAAGAAACTACTGTTTTTCACGCATTTTACAGCTATAATTTGCAAATGATTAAAAGATGCCGATGCTATTCCGTAATTATTATCGGTTACAGCTCCTGCAAGTCCTGCACAATGTGTGCCGTGTGTAAAAGCAAGTTCTCCCCAAAAAAACGGGGGATTAGCAGGTGGATTGGGATTGTTATCATTGTCTGCAACGTCGAAGCCGCTGATGTCGTCAATATAACCGTTTCCATCGCTATCAAGACCATTTTCTTCTTCGTTTGGGTTTATGTAAATGTTGGCAGACAAATCCGGATGAGTTGTCCTTATTGCATCGTCAACAATGGCAAGTTTTGTTTTGTATTCTCCCAGTATTAAATCAAAAGCTGCATAAGCATTGATTCTTTCCAGATAATATTGTTCTGTAATATAGGTGTCGGAGGGCATGTAAAATAATTTATATAAAGGAGATTTTTCTGCATATTCAACAAAAACTTTTTTGTTTAGTTTTTTGATTATATCATCAACTGCGGAGTAATTATCGAATTTTATCCTATATATAGTCTGAATACGAGGATCTTTTGTTTTAAATGGTTTAATTATTTCTATAATTTGATAAGAATCATCAAGTTCTAAAATCGAAAATATTTCTTCTTTATTTTCGGGACAAAAAGTTGGAAGAGAAATTCCGGATTCATTTTTAATTTTAAAATATACAACGCCATCAACATAATCGTTATAAAAAGTTTGTGCAGAAAGAAATCCATAGCACAAAATAGCAGCAAAAAACAGAATAATTGACTTCATAATTTAAAATTTAAAATTTTCCCGAAAATTAAAATTTTTTTGTTGTAACAAATAATTAATTTTATTTTAGTAAAATAAATTATTTTGAAATGAAAGTAATCAATTTAGGAGGTAAAGGGACACTCCTTGATCAGTTTGTTGCAGAACTCAGGGATCATCAAATTCAACTCGATAGGTTAAGATTTCGTCTTAATCTCGAAAGAATAGGAGAGATAATGGCCTATGAAATAAGCAAGAGCTTGCCTTTTGTTGATGAAGAAGTTACTACTCCACTTGGAATAGCAACTGTCCCATGTTTGAAAGAACAACCTGTTATTGCAACATTAATGCGTGCAGGAGTTCCTTATCATCAAGGTTTTTTAAATTATTTTGACCATGCTGATAGTGCTTTTATTGCCGGTTATAGGAAATATGACAAAAGTGGAGAATTTGAAATAAAAATTGATTATGTGAGCTCTCCTGAAATTGAGAAAAAAATTGTAATTATAAACGATCCCATGTTAGCAAGTGGAGGTAGTTTTGAACTTGCCTACAAGACTTTGCTAGCTTACGGAAAACCTCGTCAGACTCACATGGCAGCAATAATTGCAAGTAAAGAAGGTTTAGATTATCTTGAGAGAAAGCTTATAAATGTTAATATAAATGTGTGGGTTGCTGCAATAGATGATGAACTTACTGTAAAATCTTATATAGTTCCCGGACTTGGTGATGCTGGGGATCTTGCATACGGTAAAAAGATTGATAATTAAAAATTATATATCTGTAAAAAACACCTAAAGACTCAGATATCAAAAAAATTGTGGTTTGCAAAGTTAATGTCATAGCCTAATCCATCTCCTGAGCTATAGAATTGTAATTATCTAATACTTAGGTTAAAATTTTTCTAAAACAAATCTGGCTGTATTTCTACTTTTTTGTTCGAGCAAAATTCTTTTTCCGGAGGTCATTTTTGCAATTGACTTGTCAGTATAATATCGTATAGTTATAAGTTCGAGTCCAGAGTTATATTTAACTATAAATTCTTGTCTTAAGTCTTCAATCAGTTTTTCAAAATAACGATTATTCCCATCAATGGATACTGAAAAGCTGATAGCCGAATTTTGCATTACATTAACTTTGATTTTATATTGCGCAAAAAGGCTAAAAATTTTACTTAAATTTTCTTCAACAATAAAGCTGAAATCTTTGGGCGAAACTGAAAGCAGGATTTGATTTTCTTTTAAAATATAAACCGGAACAAGATTAAGTTTATAATTGAGTTTTTTTACAACCGTTCCGTTATCGTATGGATTAAGAAAAGATTTTACATAAAGGGGGATTGATTTGTTTTCAAGAGGTTTAATTGTTTTTGGGTGAATTACTTTTGCTCCGTAAAAAGCTAATTCAATGGCTTCGCGATAGGAAATTTCCGTGAGTTTTTCTGCAAAATCACACCAGGATGGATCTGCATTCATAATTCCCGGAACATCTTTCCATATTGTTACGGATTCTGCATTCAAAAGATATGCTAATCCAGCTGCTGTGTAATCAGAACCCTCGCGTCCAAGACTTGTTGGGATTCCGTTTTTGTCTTCACCAATAAATCCTTGTAAAATAGTTATTCCCGAAAATACAATTCCTGAATTTTTTAATTTGTTTTCGGATTCTTCCCATAAAATTTTTGCATCCCTATAATTTGAATCAGTGAATAAAATTTTTCTTACATCTATTAAATTGTTATTAATTCCTTTATTTTTCAAGCTATTTGAAACAATAAATGAACTTAGTAATTCTCCGAAGCATATTATTGAATCATAGAAGCGATCAAAATCATTATCTGGAGTTTTATGAACAATATTTTCTAATTTTTGTATAATATTTTCAAAATCATTAACAATGTTTATTGGACATTTAAAATCAAAGCATTCGTTAAGGTAGTTGTAATGGAAAGCTTTAATTTTGTTAAAAATTTCTTCCTTATCGTAATTATTATTAAAGCAAGCGTCAATTAATTTTTCAAGGGCATTTGTTGTTTTGTCAATGGCAGAAACTACTAGAATAAGATCTTTTTCGTCTTTAATAATTTTTATAAGTGTGTTTATGTTGCCTGGAATTTTAAGTGATGCTCCTCCAAACTTATATATCTTCATTTTTAACTGAATTTTCGTAATTTATGTTTCTGGTAAGTTTTTGAATAAATTTATATTGAAAGAGAAATTCTTTGGCAATCACTCTTAAAACTGTATATCCTGGTATTGCAAGCATCATTCCCGGAACACCATAAAGGGTTCCTGCTATTATGATTACCAAAAAAATTTCCAGTGGGTGTGCTTTTACGCTTTTTGAATAAATAAAAGGTTGAAAAACTATATTATCAATGAGTTGTGCAACGGCATAAACGATTGTAATTTTGTAAAAATATGGTAAAATTCCTGAATAAAAATCCAGTCCGATATTATCAACTGTTACCAGAATAATTGCAGTAAATGCTCCTATCCATGGTCCTATATAAGGAATAATATTAAGAATCCCGCAAATTACTGCAATAATAATTGCAAGTTGAAAATCAACTCCGATTATATATAAACCTGTAAAAAACAGTATTGACATTAAAAAAGTTTCTAGGATTATTCCTAAAAGATACCTTGCGATAAGTTTACGCAATGTAGCCAAAACATTTGCCGTTTTTTCTTCGTATTTTTCCGGCACGAAAGCTAATACGCCTTTATCAAATAAATCTTTATCTTTTAAGAAAAAGAACGATATAAAACTTATGGCGAATAATGAAAGTAAAAAGTTCCAGATAGCCGAGCCTAAGTCGTTCACCATGTTTCCAATTGAATTGAAACTAATAATTTTTTCAATTCTTTTAATTATAAAATCTTCTATATCAAAATCAGGTTGATTAAATAAAGGCGAACTTCTGACAAAATCATTGATGTTTTTAATTGGTTTTTCTAAACCTTCGCTAATGGTTTCTATATCAATGGATTGTATTTCGTTAACTTGATTAATCATGAATGGATATAACAAACTTATAGTTAAATAGATTATTAAGTAAAATGTTAGAATTGTCAGAATAGAGGCTAACCATTTAGGAAATTTGATTTTTCCGATATGAATACTCGACAATAGTTCAACAAGAGGATTACCGAGCATTGCTATAAAAGCAGAGATCAAAATCCATTTAATTATAAAGCTGAAATAATAGGTAAAAAGTAGAAGTAATACCAATCCAATTAGCCCGACGATATATTTTTGATATTTACCCATTTTAAAATTTTGCGAAAGTTAAAAAAAACTCTGATTATTCAGAGGTTTTTAGGATAAAATTATTTGTAAAAAGATTTAGATTCCGAATTCTTTTTTTAGAATATCAACGTAGTCAAGTTTTTCCCAGGTGAATAGCTCTAAATCAATTTCTTTTTCTCCGCGATATTGAGAATGAAAATACTTTTTCACCATTCTGGGTGTTCTGCCAAAGTGTCCGTATTTTGCAGTTTCGGCATAGATAGGATTACGCAATTTTAGGCGTTCTTCGATAGCTGCGGGTCTTAAATCGAAAATCTCCTTGATTTTTTCTGCTATTTGTGAGTCTGATAATTTAATTTTAGAAGTACCGTAAGTGTTAACATAAAGCCCAACCGGTTTAGCAACGCCAATGGCATAAGCCACCTGTATTAAAACTTCATCTGCTATTCCGGCGGCAACCATATTTTTTGCAATGTGACGAGCAGCATAAGCAGCAGAACGGTCAACTTTTGAAGGATCCTTACCGCTAAAAGCTCCACCACCATGAGCTCCTCTTCCTCCATAAGTGTCAACAATAATTTTTCTTCCTGTGAGGCCAGTATCTCCATGCGGCCCACCAATAACAAATTTTCCTGTAGGATTTACGTGTAAAGTAAAGTCGCCATGAAAAAGTTGTCTTGTTCTTTCGGGTAAATCTTCCAGAACTCTTGGAATTAAAATGTTAAGAACGTCGTTTTTAATTGTTTCCAACATCTTCATCTCGTCTTTATCGAATTCGTCGTGTTGGGTAGAAATAACTATAGTATCAACTCTTTTTGGAGTTTTATCGTCGTTATATTCGATAGTAATTTGAGATTTTGAGTCGGGACGCAGGTATGTCATAACCTTTCCTTCGCGACGTATTTCGGAGAGTGTTTGTAAAAATCTGTGAGCCAAATCAAGGGATAAGGGCATGAAATCGTCGGTTTCGGTGCAGGCATATCCAAACATCATTCCTTGATCTCCTGCTCCTTGTTCTTTATGCAATCCATAGCCTTCAACACCCATATTTATATCCTGAGATTGTTCGTGAATCGCTGTTAAAACTCCGCAGGAGTTGCCATCAAAACGATATTCTCCCTTGGTGTATCCAATTTTGTTAACTACTCTGCGAACAACCTCTTGAATATCAACATAGATTTCGGATTTTACTTCTCCTGCAACAACTACTAATCCGGTTGTTACTAAAGTTTCACAAGCGACCTTTGAATTAGGATCAAAAGCTAAAAATTCATCTAAAATAGCATCTGAAATTTGATCTGCTACTTTGTCCGGATGTCCTTCAGAAACTGATTCTGACGTAAAAAAATAACTCATCTTATAATGTTTTAAGTTAATAATTTATTTGTGGATTTATTGGATACGTGCAGCGATTTTTAGCATTTTTTTTGTGGTTGCAAGCATCCAAATCTATCCACAGAATTTTTGCAAAGGTATTCTTTTTTTTTATTATTAAACAAAATTTTTTTTATTTGGTTTTTGCATAACAAAATAAGATTTATGATAAAAAACATTGATACAATCATTTCAAAATCAGAGTTTAATTTTAAAGAGATCCTTTATTTGTTGAAAACAGAAGGTGAAGAAAGGAGAAAACTTTTTCAAAAAGCAGATGAAATAAAGTCTGCTAATGTTGGAAATAAAGTATATTTCAGAGGACTCATAGAATATTCGAATATATGTTCGAAGGATTGTTATTATTGTGGAATTAGAAAAAGCAATAAAAATGTAATAAGATACAGGTTAGCAGCAGAAGAAGTTCTTGACGCGGTAAAGTATGCATATGAACAAAATTTTGCATCCATAGTTTTGCAGGGAGGGGAAGTGGATTCTCCCAAATTTACTGAAGAAATAGAAAGTCTTTTGGTAAAAATAATGCAAATAACAAATGGGGAGATAGGGATTACACTGTCATTAGGAGAACAAGATAAAGAAACTTTACGCAGGTGGAAAAATGCCGGGGCAAAACGATATTTGTTAAGAATAGAAACTTCAAATACATACTTATATTCAAAAATTCATCCAGTAGATTCAAAACATTTGTTTGAAAATCGAATCAAATCACTTGAAATGTTACGTGAGTGCGGTTATCAAGTAGGAAGCGGAGTCATGGTTGGATTACCATTTCAGACTATAGAAGATTTGGCAAATGATTTAATTTTTTTAAGGGATTTTGATATTGACATGGTTGGTTTAGGCCCTTATATTGAACATGACCAAACTCCATTGTATGAGTTCAGAGATTCCCTGTGGGATAAAAATACTCGTTTTGATTTAAGTCTGAAGATGATAGCTATTTTAAGAATAATGATGAAAGACATAAATATAGCAGCAACTACTGCGATGCAATCAATAGACAAAATAGGCAGAGAAAAGGCTTTAAAAGTTGGAGCCAATATTATCATGCCAAACTTAACCCCTTTAAAATACAGGGAAAACTATTTGCTTTATGAAGATAAGCCCTGTATAGATGAAGAAGCTGATGAATGCAAAAATTGCCTTGAGGCAAGAATAAAATTTAGCGGTAACCAAATAGGCTACGGCGAACATGGCGATTCTTTACACTTTAAAAGGCGAACAGGGATTATCTAGAAAACTCTCGCAATCTTAGCATAAAGTCGTTGAGAACATTCATAAAATTAACATAAGCTTCATAAGGAGAATCATAAGGATTAAAATATTTATGGACATCTCCATCGGAGAACCATTTAGTACACATGTAATAAAAATGGTCGCTTGTTTGTAAATACAGCCAATCTTTAAGAATATCGGGATTATTTAATTTTTTTACTTGTTCTTCTAAGGCATACAATTTATTAAATGCGTCGTCTTGAAGTTCGTTTCCGAGCCATGCAGTTAAGTCTCTTTCTTCATCAGCCCATGAGATAGGATGTTCAACATGAATTGCCGCTACCGGAACAGTATTTGCTATTACTTCTGTTGGAGTAGAGAAAGTATAGTTTGAATATTTAAAAACGGCATTTGGCAAAGCACGTAAGAACTTAAAAATTCCAGTTTCTTTCCATTGATGTTCTCCGAAAGTTTCGTAATCCATAAATAGGTTGATTGTTTCTTCGCGAGGATCAATTGCGTTTAGCCAGGATACAAATTTTTCTGTTGTAAGAGGAAATTGATCCCATGCTTGATTTGAAAACCTAAAAGCAATGTCATCTGAGAGTTTAAAATTTTTAAGCAACACCTTAAGTTTAGGATTTATGGCGTTACAATAAACGTAATTAGGGCTTTTCCATCCCAGAATATGTTTAGCACCTTCGGTAAGAATAGCTTTATAGCCCATATCGGCAACCATTTCCCCGATATAGTCGGAATAAATTAACTCCGTATTTCTAAAAACTTGAGGAGTAACTCCGAAATGTTTTTTTACTTTTTCTTTATGCAAATTTACCTGTCTGATAAATTCTTCTTTTGATTTTAGAGCAGATAAAGAATGCGAATATGTTTCGGAAAGGATTTCTACACAACCTGTATCAACTAATCTTTTAAAACTTTCCAGAACATCTGGTGCATATAACTCAAATTGATCAAATGCAGTACCTGATATAGAGAAAGCAATTTTAACTTTGTCACCGTATTCATTAATTATGTCGAGAAAAGTTTGGTTTGCAGGCAGGTAACATTTTTCGGCAACTTTTCTCATAATATTTCTGTTTTCAAAATCATTATAGTAATAATGGTCGTTGCCAATATTAAAGAATTTATACCTTTTTAATCTGAAAGGTTGATGAACCTGAAAGTAAAAACAAATAGTTCTCATATAATTTTCAATTAATTTTTAACAACTGATTTATAAACCTCAAGGACATTAAAAGCGGAATTTTCCCAACGTAGATTTTCCACTTCTTGTTTGCCGTATCGTTTAAACATTTTTGAAAGCCCTTCATAATGGAGTAAGCCGTAAATTGCATCAGCCATGTCGTCAACATCCCAGAAATCAACTTTTAAAGCATGTTTTAAAATTTCTGCAACGCCGGATTGTTTTGATACAATAACCGGCACATCTGATGCCATTGCTTCGAGCGGTGAAATTCCAAAAGGTTCGCTTACTGACGGCATAACATAAACATCACTGATCGAAAACATTTCATAGACTTCCATTCCTTTTAAAAAACCGGTAAAATGGAATCTGTCGGAAATTCCTAATGCTGCTACACGTCGAATCATACGATTAAGCATATCTCCACTACCGGCCATAACAAAGCGGACATTACGGTCTTTTTGCAAGACTTTATAAGCTGCCTCAATAAAATATTCCGGCCCTTTTTGGAATGTTATTCTACCTAAAAAAGTTACAATTTTCTCATCGAAACCTTTTGTTACTCTAAATTCCTCCGGTAAAGAGATAGGTTCAACTGAATTGTAAACAGTAACAACTTTTTCGGCAGGAATACCATAGCGTTCAATAACAATGTTTCTGGTTCTGTTACTTACAGCAATTACCTTGTCAGCAGCTTCCATTCCTGCTCGCTCAATATCATAAACTTGCTGATTTATATTTTCGCCACTTCTGTCATATTCTGTTGCATGCATGTGTACTACCAAAGGTTTGCCGCTAATTTGTTTAGCTGCAACACCGGCCGGATATGTCAACCAATCGTGTGCATGAATAACATCAAAATTATTTTGTTTAGCAAGATATCCTCCAACGATTGCATATCTTGCTACTTCGGTAAGTAAGTCTGGACCGTATGTTCCTGAAAAAGAGAATTTTGATGAGAGGACTTTTTCTTTAATTTCCGAATGTGAAAATATTTTACTTTCAAAAATTCGAGCATATTCTTCGGGAGACATGTAAGGAATCAAATTAACTCCTACTTCGAGATATTTAAAGTTATCCCAAAATTCTGCATAATCTGTAGATTTTTCGGTAATGATAACATTTCCTGCATCCTGAATTTTTACATGAGATTGATCTTCGTCACCAAAAGCTTTAGGAACTACAAAAATAATCTCAGTACCAAATTTATTGAGTCCTTTGGTAAGTCCGTAGCACGCTGTTCCTAACCCTCCTGCTATATGAGGCGGAAATTCCCACCCAAACATCAAAACTTTCATGGTACCTCCTTGAAGTTAGTTTTTATTTTTCAATTCTTGTAACATATAATGTATTCTTATTAACTCTGCAACACTCCATGCTTGTGAAATAGCTCCTCTCGGAGAATGCGGAGGATCACCGTCATAAATTTCAGAGATTGTTCCTATTCCATGATTGATTATATCTTCTTCGAAATTGTATAGTATTTCTTCTAAAAATGATAATGCCGATTTCCCGTGAATTTTTAAATAGGCTTCGGCAAAATGACCAAGCAACCAAGGCCAAACCGTACCTTGATGATAAGCTAAATCTCTTTGCTCCTGATTCCCAACACACACACCTTTATAATCAGGATGATGAGGAGTAAGGGATCTAATTCCCTTAGGTGTTAGTAAAAATTTTCTGACAGTTTCAAGAATTCTTTCTCTTTTTAATTCAGAAATAGGAGTATAAGGTAATGAACAAGCAAAAAGTTGATTTGGACGAATTGTAAAATCTTTATAATCGTAAGTTACAAAATCTGCGAGGTATTTTTTGTCTTCGTCCCAGAAATACTCATTAAAAGAGAGTTGAATCATATCGGGAATGTATTCCCAATTTTTGATGAAATCTTTATCATTATTGTTTTCAGCAAGGTCTAAAGCAAAACATACTGCATTATACCATAGGGCATTTATTTCAACAGGAAAACCATGTCGAGGAGTAACTGGTTTTCCTCCGACAATTGCATCCATCCATGTAAGTGCTTTTCCCGGAGCTCCTGCCCAAATCAATCCGTTATCATGCATTTTTATGTTATAGTGAGTTCCTCTACGATAGTTATCTAAAATATGTTTTATCTTTGAACCGTAATTTTCCCAAACTCTTTTTTTGTCTTTTGAAAATTTCAAATACTCTTGTAATGTCCAGAAGAACCATAATGGTGCATCAACAGAATTCATTACGGTAGTTTCTCCTGTACCAATGTTTGGGAATAATCCGTCTTTTAACTCATTTGTCATGGTATCTATTGCATCTTCACAGGTTTTCAAGTCTCCATTATAAAGAGTTAGGCCGGGTAAAGCAATGAAAGTATCACGTCCCCATCTTCCAAACCATGGGTAACCTGCAATGATTTCTGTTTTCTTGTTTCGTTTAATAATAAATTGTTGAGCAGCATTTTTTAAACAATCAATAAAACTGTTTCTCGGAATTCTTTTTTCAACTTCTGAGGAAAACTTTCTGGTTATGGTTTTAGGATTTATTTCTTTTAATCCTGCAGTAAATATTATGCTTTCTCCTTTTTTTATTTCAGTTTCAAAATATCCAGGAACATAAAGGTCTTCCTGATATTCATACCCGCGATTTTGTTCTTCTTGATATTCAACATTGTAGTACCAGTCGGGAACATGAATATATTCGACTTTTTTATTGAATTGCATATTCAAAGCTTTGTAACCGTCGTACATTCTTACTTTAATTCCGTTTTCAATTTCAGCATATTTATTATTAACAAAAATATTTGCCTTACTTAATTTGTGAACATTACGAAAAGCTAAAAAAGGTTTAAATCTTATCAAAGTTTTTGAATGGGCATCTCGCAAAGTATATTTTATTAAAATTCTGTCATCTTCAGAAAGAATTCTTTCCATATCAAGTACTACTCCCCCAACTCTGTATGTAAGTACAGGAGTGCGATCAATTTCAAAATTTACAATATATTTGTGTCCTTTAGGTTCATAGTTTCCTCCGGGGTATTTTCGTACTCCAAAATTGAACATAGCACCATGCTGAATAACCGAAACATCTAAAGCACTTAAAAGAACATGATTTTCATCATCAATGTCCTCCATTGGACAAACTAAAAGGCCATGATATTTTCTTGTATTACAACCAATTATGGTAGTACTTGCGTAAGCTCCTGTTCTGTTAGTTCTGAGTAATTCTCTTTGAAGTGAGTATTCCAAATTTATAAGTTTCTCTTTTTCAAACTTTATATATGCCATCGCAAAATAATTTTAAGAATTTTGTTCAAAATTATGTTTTAAAACGAATACAAATATTAAATGTTTATTAAATTTTGTAAATAATATATAGATTTTCTAAAAGGTTTCACACTAACAAAAATAATAAAAATTTGATTTTAAACGCAATTGTTTAGGAAAATTTTAAAAAAAATTAACAAAGTTGAAATAAGTTATAACCATAATAGAAAAAGTTGATGAGATTTTGGTGTTGTTAGAAATTGAAAATTTTATTAGAACATTTTCAAAAAAATTAAATAATCTATAAATTTGTGTTTAATAAATATTTATATTTGCAAAATGAAAAAGATGTCATTAAAAGAAATAAGGCAAGCAATATTTGATTTAAACAGAGAAGACTATAGTTCCTTATTAAAAGAATTGAACGAGTTTGATTACTTGACTTCAAAGATAAAGGTTAAGACTTGTGTCTATTGTAATTCAGGACATATAATAAAGCATGGGAGGTATAATCATTTAGACAGGTATAGATGTAAAGAATGTGGAAAAACCTTTATTCCAACAACTGGTACGATATTTTACTATATACAGAAAAAACACATTTTTATAGATTATTTAAAAATAATGCAAATAGAAGGAATAGTTCCTCTTGCACAAATCAAAAAACGACTTGACATTGCCAATCAAACTGCCTTTGACTGGCGTCACAAAATTTTAATGTTATATTCGTCAGGGTTTAAGACATTGGACACAGATGTATATATAAAACTGCGGCAGTTTAGATTTAGTCAAAAGGGGCGCAAGAATATTGATGAAAAGTTTACGGCCAAAGCTAATCATTTACCTGCAAATGTTATATTTGCAGGTAATAGTAAAAACGTTCAGTTGCGTCTTTCTAAATTAGGAGAACTTGAGCATTGGGATTTACAAAAAGTTTTAAAGAGGTTCATAAAGAAAAATTCCAAAGTGATATTAGCAGTTAATCCCGTTTTTTCAAATTATTTTAAATCGAAAAGTTATAAAACAATAGAGGTTCAAAATCTGAAAAAAACTGAATTGATAAATTTACAAGATACATATTCAAGCAATTCAGATTTAGAGTTGAAAAGAATAATAGATAAAAAATTTAGAGGTATTGCTACTAAGTATTTTCAGGTATATTCAAATTTTTTATCAAGTTTTGTTTTTAATAGAAAGAGATTAGATTTAAAGGACTTGGTCAAAATTAAAGCAGTATGGTTTAAATTTATTCAGATAGAACGAATGTATGTAAATTTTATAGTTAAATATTGCGGTATATTTGAACCCTTTGACCGGGTAAAGAGATTCTGGAAAAACGAGGATAGATTCCATCATTTGGAATATGGTGCTTTAATTGGAACTTCAAAAATCTAATACTACAATATATCATTATTTATTATTGAAACAAATTATTTACAAAATACTAGTGTTTGTCATTTATTAACGTAATTATTTTTAATTTTACAAACTAATTTTTGTTTATATGAAAGATAATTTTTTATTTACTGTAGAACTTATCAAAGAATTTGTTAATAATGTCGAAAATATAAAAAATATAGAAAATGCAGGCGATTTAATATCTGAATGCTTATTAAATGATGGAAGAGTTTTTTCATGTGGAAATGGTGGCTCAATGAGTGATGCAATGCATTTTGCTGAAGAGTTGACAGGAAATTTCAAAACTAAGCGAAAAGCTTTTTCTGCCATTGCCATAAGTGATCCGGCTCATATAACTTGTGTAGCTAATGATTTTGGTTTTGATTTTATTTTTTCGAGATATTTAGAAGCACATGGCCGAAAAGGAGATGTTTTGCTTGCTATTTCAACAAGCGGGAATTCTAAAAATATTCTTAATGCTGCACTTCAGGCTAAAAGTATTGGAATGAAGATAGTTGGTTTAACTGGCAAAGACGGTGGTAAATTAAAAGAGTTTTGTGATGTTGAAATCAGAGTTCCTTATTTTGGATATTCAGACAGAATTCAGGAATTGCATATTATGGTAATTCACAACTTAATCGAGTATATAGAATCAAAAATTATAAAATAAATGAGGGTTCATTTTATTGCCATTGGTGGTGCGGCAATGCACAATTTAGCTATTGCTTTACACAAAAAGGGGTACAAGCTTACCGGTAGTGATGATGAAATTTTTGACCCTGCCGCATCAAATCTTGCTAAATATGGATTGTTACCTGAAAGTTTTGGATGGTTCCCGGAAAAAATTACAGAAGAAATTGATGCCATAATTCTTGGTATGCATGCACGAAAAGATAACCCTGAACTCTTACGGGCTTTAGAAAAGAAAATAAAAATTTTCTCTTATCCAGAATTCCTTTATGAACAAACAAAAAATAAGAAACGAATTGTAATAGGTGGTTCTCATGGTAAAACAACTATAACGTCAATGATAATGTTTGTTCTTAAGGAGGCCGGTTTGAGCTTTGATTATATGGTAGGTTCAGCCATTAGTGGTTTTGATACTATGGTAAACATTGAAGAAAAAAACAATTTAGCTGTATTTGAAGGTGATGAATATTTATCTTCTCCTCTGGATTTAACCCCTAAGTTTCATAAGTATAAACCTCACGTTGCTGTTATTTCCGGAATTGCATGGGATCATATTAATGTTTTCCCTAATTTTGAAAAATATGTCGAGCAATTTACAACATTCATTGACAGTATTATTCCGGATGGAAAATTGATAGTATATAAAAATGATGAAAATCTTCAAAACATAAAGTACTCAAATAAAAACATTCAGGTCATTGAATACGAAGCTTATCCATATTCTTTGAATGAAGTTGGCGATTTTGTTGTAGAATTTCGTGGACAAAAATATGTTATGAGTGTTTTTGGAGATCACAACATGCAAAATGTAAATGCTGCCAGATTAGTTTGTCTTGAATTAGGTATTGAGGAAGAGTTTTTCTGTAATACAATAACAAAATTTAAAGGGGCAGCTAAACGTCTTCAGCAAATTAAGGAAAACGCAAATTCCGCATTTTATCTCGATTTTGCTCATGCTCCGTCAAAGGTTAAGGCTACAATTACTGCTATGAAACAAAAATACCCTGATAAAAAATTGGTTGCCTGCCTCGAATTACATACTTTTAGTTCTTTAAAGAAAGAATTTATTCCCCATTATAATAATTGCATGTTAGATGCTGACATTGCTTGTGTTTACTACAACCCTGAGGTTATCGCCCATAAAAAACTTGAAGAAATTAATCCTGAATTTATACGGAAATCTTTTGGAAATGATGTGTTTGTATTTTCCGAAACTGATAAACTTCAAGATTATTTATTAAAGATTAATTCTAAAGATTCTGTGTTTTTAATGATGAGTAGCGGTAATTTTAGTGGAATGGATTTTGTTAAATTTGCTAATAAAATAATTAAAGACTGATGAGAAAAATAAACATAATTTTATCCGTTATTTTTTGCTTAACGTTTTTATTTAGTTGTAAAGTTCAGGAATTAAAAGTTGACAAACCTCAAAATCTACAGGTCAAAGAACTTAATTTGCAGAACGTAAAGTTTACGATTGATTTACCTATAGAAAATCCTAACGATTTTTCTTTTAATGTTAAAAGGTTAGATATTAATCTTTACGTTAACGGTAAGAATGTCGGAAAGTTAAAACAAAATGGAAATGTTAAAATAAAAGCTAAATGTAAGCAGGATTATCCGGTTGCATTTGAAGTTACAACTAAAGAAGCTGTAAATAATGTTTTATTTCTTGTAGGGGAATTGCAAAAGCGAAATCCTGATCTAAGGGCTCAAGGCTCAATAAAGGTTTCCAAGTTTGGAATTTCAAAAAAAATAAAAGTTGATCATACCGAGAATTTGCAGAAATATTTTTAAAAATGTATTTTTAAAAAAACATTACAAAATGAAAAAAGTTTTGTTTATTTCAATGATAATTTTTACAACCTTACAGGTTGTAAATGCACAGAATATTACACCTGTTGATGTTCCATATTTTTATAGTGGTGCATATAAAGGCAGGATTGTAATTGAGCAGGATCAAAGTTTGAAAAACTTTATAGAGACTCATGTTGGTTTAAACAAAAAAAGAAAAGGTTTTCCGGGTTATAGAGTTAAAATTTATTCTAAAAACCATCAAAATGCACGTAATGAAGCCAATTCCATAAAAGCATCCTTTAATCAGGATGGACAGGAAGCATACGTCGTTTATAATGCTCCAAATTTCGAAGTTTTTGTTGGAGATTACCAAACAAGATTTGAAGCTTTAGCCTTATTGAATAAAATAAAATCAAAATATCCTCAATCTTTTGTTGTTAAATCAACTATAACATATCCAAAACGTTAATGATTTTTACCAAAGATATTATATCATTGAAGGACAAAGCTCGAACTATCCGTTATGATATTCTTACAATGTTATATCATGCGGGATCTGGTCATTTGGGGGGATCTCTCGGATTAGCTGATATTTTTACAGTATTATATTTTTCTGTATTGAATCACAATCCCAAAAATCCAAATTGGGATAAGCGAGATAAATTAATCCTTTCAAATGGGCATGTTGCTCCTGTTTTATATGCTACACTTGCCAATTGCGGTTATTTCGACAAGCAGGAATTGCTTAGTCTCAGAAAATTGGGGAGTAGATTGCAAGGTCATCCTTCTATTTGTGCAGGATTGCCCGGAATTGAAACTGCGTCCGGTTCTTTGGGGCAAGGATTAAGCATCGCTGCGGGAATGGCAATTGCAGATAAAATTGATAATGTAAATCGAAAAATTTATTGTGTTTGCGGAGATGGTGAAATGCAAGAGGGACAAGTATGGGAGGCAATAATGGCAATTTCTCATCACAAACTTAAAAATATCGTTTTAATTATTGATAAGAATAATGTTCAAATTGACGGTTTTACTAAAGATGTTATGAATATAGATCCGCTCGACGATAAATTAAAATCATTTGGATGGTTTATACATCGAGTAAATGGTCATGATTTGCAAGATTTATTACGTGTTTTTGATACTCTTAACAAAGATTATTCTAATGTAATTATTGCTGAAACTTTAATGGGAAAAGGTGTTCCGGAAATCGAAGGCGACTATAATTGGCATGGTAAAGCTCCTGATTGTGACCAGTATCACAGATTTATTAATCAATTGTATTAAATTCCCTTTTTCAATACTTTTTTGTAATAACTTTGCAAAAAAAAATAATTATGAAAGATTTAGCTAATATTACATGGAACGAAAAAGTTTCTTTTATTGCCGAAAGTGAAGGACATAAAATATCCATGGATACATTTCCCGAACATGGCGGTGAAAATAAAGGTGTGCGGCCAAAACCTTTATTGTTGTTTTCTTTAGGAGGTTGCACTGGAATGGATGTAATTTCTATCCTCAGAAAAATGAGAGAGAAAGTTGATTATTTTAATATTCAAGTCGAAGGTGAACTAACAGAGGAACATCCAAAATATTATAAAAAGATAATTGTTACTTATCAGTTTAAAGGAGAAAATTTAAACCCTGAAAATGTTAAAAAGGCTGTTCATTTGTCCGAAGAAAAATATTGTGGTGTTAGTGCAATGTTAAGAAAAGCTGCTCAAATTATCACAATAATAGAAATTAATGGACAAGTTATTGAATAGATTCTTATTTCAAGTTTTTAAAAAAAAGAGGGACATATCACCCTCTTTTTTTTTAAATTATTCTGTTTCTTCGTCAAAAAGTAATTCCAGAATCTTAATTGCTGCTTTAGATACAGAAGTTCCCGGACCAAAAATTGCTGCAACACCTGCATCGTATAGGAATTGATAATCCTGAGCAGGGATAACTCCTCCAGCAATGACTAAAATGTCTTCACGACCTAATTTTTTCAACTCCTCAATTACTGCAGGAACTAAAGTTTTATGTCCTGCTGCAAGAGAAGATACTCCTAAAACATGAACGTCGTTTTCAACAGCTTGTTTTGCAGCTTCTTCCGGTGTCTGAAATAATGGCCCCATATCAACATCAAATCCTACGTCAGCATAACCTGTAGCAACAACTTTTGCTCCTCGGTCATGTCCGTCCTGACCCATTTTTGCAATCATAATACGAGGCTGACGGCCCTCTTTTTCTGCAAATTTTCTACATAATTCCTGAGCTTTTTCAAAGTCGGAATCATTCTTGGCTTCTGAAGAATAAACTCCTGAAATTGTTCTAATCACGGCATTATATCTCCCAACAATTTTTTCGCATGCATAAGAAATTTCACCTAATGTAGCTCTTTTTTTAGCAGCTTCAACTGCAAGTTCAAGCAAATTACCTTCTCCTGTTTGAACACATTTTGTAATTGCTTCGAGGGCTGCCTGAACTTCTGATTCGTTTCTTTCTGCACGCAGTTTTTGTAATCTTTTAATTTGAGCTTCTCTAACAGCTGTATTATCTACATCAAGTATGTCAATAGGATCTTCTTTTTCAAGGCGATATTTATTAACCCCAACTATAGTTTGTAATCCGCTGTCGATCTTTGCTTGAGTTCTGGCAGCAGCTTCTTCGATACGCATTTTGGGAATTCCGGATTCTATTGCTTTTGCCATACCTCCAAGTGATTCAATTTCTTGAATGTGTTTCCATGCTTTATGTGCAAGTTCATGTGTTAAACTTTCAACATAATATGACCCGCCCCATGGATCAACTTGTTTGCAAATGTAGGTTTCTTCCTGGAGATAAATTTGTGTATTACGAGCTATACGTGCAGAGAAATCTGTCGGCAATGCAATTGCTTCGTCAAGAGCATTTGTGTGTAGTGATTGTGTATGACCAAGAGCAGCACCCAAAGCTTCTATACATGTTCTGGTTACATTATTAAATGGATCTTGTTCTGTTAATGACCATCCTGAGGTTTGTGTGTGAGTACGTAATGCTAAAGATTTAGGATTTTTTGGATTAAATTGTTTAACAAGTTTTGCCCACAACAAACGAGCTGCACGCATTTTTGCAATCTCCATAAAATGATTCATTCCCAATGCCCAGAAGAATGATAATCTTGGAGCAAAGGCATCAATGTCGAGACCGGCTTTTATCCCAGTGCGTAAGTATTCAAGTCCGTCAGCAAGTGTATAAGCAAGTTCTATATCGTTTGTAGCTCCTGCTTCTTGCATGTGATAGCCGGAAATAGATATTGAGTTGAATTTGGGCATATATTTCGAAGTGTATTCAAAGATGTCGCCAATAATTCTCATCGAAAATTCCGGTGGATAAATATATGTGTTTCTTACCATGAACTCCTTTAGAATATCGTTCTGTATTGTGCCTGAAAGTTCTTCCAATTTTGCTCCTTGTTCAAGTGCTGTTACAATATAAAATGCCATGATGGGTAAAACTGCTCCATTCATGGTCATTGATACAGACATCTGATTTAATGGAATTTGGTCAAAAAGTATTTTCATATCAAGAATAGAGTCTATTGCAACTCCGGCCTTTCCAACATCTCCTATAACTCTGGGATGATCTGAATCATATCCGCGATGTGTTGCAAGGTCGAAGGCTACCGACAAACCTTTTTGACCGCTTGCAAGATTCCTCCTGTAAAAAGCATTAGATTCCTCGGCAGTTGAAAATCCTGCATATTGACGAATTGTCCATGGTTTCATTATATACATTGTTGAATACGGACCACGTAAAAATGGAGGAATCCCTGCTGCATATTCGAGATGTTCAATCCCTTCGAGATCTTCTTCGGTATATAATTTTTTTACTGCAATTTGCTCAGCTGTAATCCATGGATTTGAATTTATTTCAGGGACAATACTACCTTTACCGTATATGGATTTTACATCTATGTTTTTATAATTTGGTTTCATGATTAAAATTTTTAGTTAATACCTAAAAGTTTTTGATAATTTTTTAATTCTTCCAGTACATTTGATTTAATATGGATGAAATTCGTTATGCCCTTTTTTTCAAGCTCTGCTCTGCATGCCGGGTTGCCTGCAACAACAAAAATTTCATCTTTAATCTTTTCAAAAGCTTTTGGAGCAAGCTCAGCATATTCATCGTCTGAGCTGCAAAGAACTATTATTTCGGCACCTGCTTTTCTTGCTGCTTCTATACCGGCTCCAATACTTTCAAATCCATTATTGTCAATTACTTCAAAACCGGCACATGCAAAGAAGTTGCAGCTGAATTGTGCTCTTGCTTTTCTAAAAGTAAGATTCCCGATTGTAAGCATAAAGGTTTTGGGCCTTTTACCGCTTTTATCGGTTTTTAACCTCAGAATCTCAAATTCTTCAGAGGCTCTTGCAATTCTGATTGTTTTAAAATCTTTCCCTAAAGGTTCTTTAATCTCGGGTAATTTTGCTTCCGGTTGTGTTTCGGTAAAATTCGGATATTGATTTGTTCCCAAAATAATCTCCTGACGTGTTGCAACATTTTGTTTCCTTTTTTGTGCTGTTGCATTTATTTCGTCTTGAATTCTGCCTTCACTGATTGCATTCATAAAACCACCCACTTCTTCGATTTCAAGAAATTTTTTCCATGAATGTTCAATTATTGAATTAGTAAGATTTTCGATAAAGTAACTACCGGCAGAGGGGTCTATAACTTTATCAATATTTGCTTCTTCTTTAAGAATAATTTGAACATTGCGAGCAATTCTTAAACTAAAATCGGTTGGTTTTCCTAGTGTAACATCATAAGGTAAAACATTAACAGAATCGGCTCCTCCTAGAATAGCTGCCATAGCTTCTGTTGTTACTCTTAACATATTTACATATGGATCATAAATAGTTTTATTCCAATAAGAAGTTTCGCAATGAATGTTTATTTTTGAGCACTCGCTATCTTTTTCTCTATTGGCTTCCATCACTTTTGCCCATATAAGTTTTGCTGCTCTGAGTTTGGAAATTTCCATAAAATAGTTGGAGCCCGCAGCAAAATTAAATCTTAATGTTGAGGCTGCTTTCGATACTGCAATTCCGTTTTCAACTAGAAGTTTTAAATATTCGGCTGCCATCGAAATTCCAAATGCCAGTTCTTGTACCGCAGTACCTCCGGAATTGTGAAAATTCTTAGCATTAATGCATATTAATTTGAAGTTAGGCAACAAGTCTATGTAGGTTTTTACATAATCTACGGCACAATTACAATTCTTATTGTTGCAGAATGTTTTACCGTTTAAAAGGATATAACCAAATGAGTCATATTCGTTGCTACCTTTGACTTTACTAAAATCGAAAGAATTTTCCTTGCAAAATTCAATGAGGTACTCAACGTATTTTCCGGTTAGGGTTTCCGGTATTAAATTTATTTCTACTTTTTCGGGATTGATTCCTTCTAAAAGTTTAAAAAATTCATTTTTACTCAATTCTTTCTCGAAAATTAAACCTAATGATTCAACACCGGAATTTAGAAGCTTGTGTAAAAGTTTGTTGTCTCCTTGTGGATCCGAAACAATAACATCTTGTCTTACAGGGAGATATGCTTTTGGATTAGTTCCTCTTATATACGGAAAATTTCCCGGTAAAACTTTTAAAAAATCCAAATCCCTCAGATGTTCGCTTCTGTAATAAGGTCTTACCTTAAAACCTTCTAAGGTGTTCCAAACCAGTTTTTTTTCGTAATCTGCTCCTTTTAAATCTTTTAAAATAATTTCTTCCCACTGTTCGGTTGGTACCGGTGGAAATTCTTGAAATAATTTTTCGTCCATCTTATTTCGTATTAAATTTTTTGCAAAATTAATACTAATTATTTGATTTAAAATCTGTTTTAAAACTTAATTATAACTTCTTTTAATAAAATTTCTTTATAATAAATCTTATTTTTAATAATTCTAAATAACAATATGGTCGATTTTTTTTTATTACATGTATAATATACCAGTTTTTATTTCTTAAAAATCATAATTTATGTTTATCTTTGTAATTGATGAAAAAGGTTTTTGTAAACATATTAGTTCTGATCTACTCACTTGTTTTTATAAGTGTAACCAATGGCTTTATCATCGAGAAGTATTTTTGTTCAGGCTGTAACGAGGAGCATGAAGAAGTAAAGTTATTTGAGTTTGGTACCATTTCTCACGACCATCCTACCTGCTCTCACTGCGAAGAACATGAGTTACATTGCACTTGTTTTGATTTGGATGAACATTTAAACTCTTCAAAGGTTGAATATTTTTCTCTTGACAATATTTATTTTCCGCTTCAAAAAAGGATACTTGAAGAAATAAAAATTATTGATTTATCTTATTTTGTTGCAATTACGAGCGATTTTTTCAAGAGTTATTTTAATTTAGGATTTTTAAATAATATAATTAAAAAACCTCCCAAACAGAAATTTTTCGATAAAAATATTTTTAGATCACCCTCGTTCTTATGCACTTTTTTGCTATGATTCTAACTCGCTTTTATCTATAGTGAGAGTTAAGATCAGAATACAATCAAAAATTTATTAGTTATGAAAAGGTTAATTATATTTAACCTGTTCGTAATCATTACAATTACAGCACTATCTCAGATTAAGGGTGTAGTTTACGAGCAGGTAAATCAAAATAAAAATCCAATTGCCGGAGTAAATATTTATTGGCAAGGAACAAACATAGGTACTGTTAGTGACAAAAACGGCAAATACGAAATTGTAAAAGTACCAAATAGTGATACTTTGGTTTTTAGCTTCGTAGGTTATCAAACAAAAAAAATGTTTGTAAAATCTAAGGACCTGAATATTGATGTTGAACTTAAAGCAGGAGAAGTATTGAGCGAAATTTATGTAGTTGAAAGACAGGCAAGTACTTTTTATTCAAAAATGGAAACCGGCAATATACAAAACATTTCCGGAGCAGAATTATGCAAGGCAGCTTGTTGTAATTTATCCGAAAGTTTTGAGACAAATGCCTCGGTGGATGCAAACTATAATGATGCCATTACTGGCGCAAAACAAATAAAATTATTGGGACTAGCCGGTAAATACGTTCAAATTATGACGGAGAATTTTCCAAATTTTTATGGGCTATCTCAGCCTTATGCCTTAACGTATATTCCGGGTACTTGGATGGAATCAATTCAAGTTTCTAAAGGAGCATCAACAGTAATTAACGGTTATGAATCTATTACCGGGCAAATCAATGTTGAATATAAAAAACCCGGAAATTCTGACGATGTATTCTTTAATCAATTTATTAGCTCTGCAGGAAAGTCAGAAACAAATTTTAATGCACGTTACAAACTGAATGAAAAATTAAGTACGATGATTTTTGCACATATTGGAAAAGATTTTTTGATAATAGATCATGATAACGATGGATTTGCCGACCTTCCATTGATTGATCAGTACAATTTTTTCAACAGGTGGGATTTGTTCCATAATAATTTTACTTTTCGAGGAGGCATTAAGTTTATCACTGAAGAAAGACGAGGTGGACAAACTTCTCATGTTTTTAATAATGATTTTGTTAATTCTCCTTTTTATGGGATATTAATCAAAACTCAGCGTCTGGAAGCTTTTTCCAAAACTGGTTATGTTTTTCCAAATAACAAAAATAACAGTCTTGCAATGATGATCAATTATATTTTCCATAATCAGGAATCTTACTACGGAAGAAAGGATTTTAATGCGCTGCAACAAAGTTTTTATTCAAACATAATCTGGCAATCTGCTTTTGATACAAATTTGGAGCATAAATATAACACTGGTATAAGTTTTAAGTTCGAAAATTTAACACAAAACTTAAATGATTCATCTTTTAATATTATAGGTGAGAAAGATATAGAAATTGTTCCCGGAACATATTTCCAATATACAGGACATTTATTCGAAAAAATAAGTTTAATTGCTGGAATTCGTGGAGATTATCATAATAATTACGGATTTTTAATTACCCCTCGAATTAATGTAAAATATAATCTGACAGGTAATGTAATATGGAAATTTTCCGCAGGAAAAGCTTATCGAACTCCTTATGTTTATGCTGAAAATTCATTCCTTTTTGCTTCAGCCAGAAATATCATCGTTACTGGACAATTGGGATTGGAAGAAGCTTTGAATTACGGATCAAGTCTTACGTTTTATATCCCCATCGGAAAGCGTGATATGACCCTGCAAACAGAAGTTTATCGTACAGATTTTATAAATCAGGTTGTTGTTGATTTTGAAACACCTCGTCAAGTTAAATTTTATGCTCTCGATGGTAAATCTTTTTCTAATGTTTTTCAAACCGAAGCATATTACACTCTCTTTGAGGGATTTGATTTGACTCTTGCTTTTCGCTACAATGATGTAAAACAAACAATTGCCGGTAGTTTACAGGAAGTTCCGCTTACCTCCCGTTATAAAGGGTTGGTTAATTTTTCCTACAAAACTCCAATGGAGAGATGGCAATTTGATTTTACCGCTCAGTTTAATGGTCCGGGACGAATTCCAAAAATTCATATCAATGATGATTTCTCGACTAATTTTCCTTCTTACACTATTCTCAATGCTCAAATTACTAAATATTTTAAATATTGGGAAATTTATACAGGTTGTGAAAACATTACAAATTTCACACAAAATCATCCGATAATTTCTGCCGATATGCCATTTAGTGAAGATTTCGACTCTTCCTTAATATGGGGACCGGTACATGGTAGAAAATTTTATCTTGGAATAAGATTTGCGTTTAATAAAAAAATCGTTTAATTCGTAAAAATTTAACGTTATGAAAAAATTAATAGTTTTAATTGTTAGTGTTGTTTTAATCAGCGGTCAAATTGTTTTTGCTCAAAAGTCTGTTCAAGACGATAACTCTAAAATATCTGAAGTTCGTCTTACCGCCAAAATGAATTGTTCGGATTGTGCTTTAAAAATAAAAAAGCAGCTTGCGTTTACAAAAGGTGTCAAATATGCAACAGCCGACTATGAAACAGGTATAGTGTATGTTCAATACCGTAATGACAAAACAAATGTTGATAAAATAATCGCTTCATTAGCAGAAATAGGGTATGAAGCAAAAATTTATTCCCCGACATACACAAATACACGTAAAACCTGTTGTTCGGATAAAAATTCAGCATCTGGATGTGGAGCGAATACCTCAAATTCTAATAAAACCTGTTGTTCTTCTAAATTGGGTGAGGATAAAAAAGAATAAATTTTTGGTATTCAATTTTTAAGGGCTGTCTGAATAAGGCAGCTTTTTTAATTTGGTGAAACTTTTACGATTCTGAAATTTTGTTCAAAATATTCGCTTTTGATTCTTAAAATATAAAAACCTTCCGGTAATTCATTTGTTTCAATGTTTATTCCACGAGAAAAATCACTAATTGCAACGGATTTTAAACATTGTCCCGAAATATTTAGTATTTCTAATTTTGATATTTTTATTGTTTCTAATGTTTCTAAGGAATTTACTTTAATATTATTTGAAAAAGGATTGGGATACACAGAAAAATATGTTAAACTTCTGTTCGATAACTTTGATGGTTCATAGTTTGGATCCCATACGGCCAATACCCATTCGGGATTGTCAATATATGGATTTCGGTTGTGTTGAATCTGATAAACTGCATTATTGCGGTTTATTTCTTTTTCGGATACCGGGTCGGCTTCATGCCACTGCAAGAGCATATTTATTGCCCATGATGAAAGATTATTTCCGGAAAACATCGGACTCGACCAGTTTTGAACTTTATCCATGTAACATGTTACCATGTAAAAATAGGTGCGAGCAAAATCGCCTTTGTAAGCATCAATGGGTTCAAAAACAGTACCGGTATATCCGGGTACAGCAGAACTGCCTAACTTACTTCCATTGGTTGAAGTCCATGTTGGTGAAGCAACTTTTCCAAAAGGATAATTAGATCTGCGGTTGTTTACGTAACCATCAGTAGGATATAAATGAAATAAATCACTGTACATTGGGGATGCATCATTAAACCAACTTGCCGGAACAGAATGTTCTCTGTTATAACATTGCCCTTCAGCTGAATAACTTCCACATTGGTCTGATCCAAAAGAATACTCATAAGCAGGAGTTCCATCGGGAATGTCGGAATACATATCCCATACTTTTCCATTTGGTTTTTTATCTGTGCTTTGAAAAGCTGTCCAAAGTCCACTGTATGAAGTTACCTGAGGGTTTTTAATTATTTCATGCAGTTCAGATCTTAATTGTTCTCCTGTTAATCCGTCTGCCGAATCATAATAGCCGGTAGGAATTTGAGAAAGAGAAACGTAAAAACTAAAAACTAATAAAATAAAGATCCAGAAGTGTTTCATTTTACAAATTTTTACAAATTTAATAATTTTTCAATAATCTTTGTATAAAATTTATATTCCAATTTGTGAACTTTTTCAGCAATTGATTCAGGAGTATCTTTATCGTCTATTAGGGTTTCTGCTTGGAAAATAATGTCTCCATCATCATATTTTTCATTTACAAAATGTATTGTTATCCCGGTTTTTGATTCCTTGTTTTCAAAAACTGCCTTATGAACATTATCTCCGTACATTCCTTTGCCTCCATATTTTGGTAGCAGTGCTGGATGAATATTTATTATTCTATTAGTAAATTCATTTATAATATTTTTTGGTATCAACCATAAAAATCCGGCAAGAACAATTAAATCTGGTTTTATTTCTCTTAATTTATTTAGAACTTTTTCAGAATTGTAAAAATCTTCTTTATTGAATAAAAAGCTGTCAATATTCATATTTTTTGCACGTTGCAAAACATAAGCATCAGTTTTATTGCAAAATATTGCTTTTATTTTTACACAGGTTGAGTTTTTAAAATATTTTGCAATATTTTCAGCATTGCTACCTGAACCGGAGGCGAATATTACAATGTTTTTAGTGTTCATTTTTAATATGTTTGTATTATAATTATTTGAAAATCAGCAATATAATTTGTATGTTAATAAAAAAATGTTAAAAAAATTTGACTGTACCGAAACTATTTTGTTATTTTGCACGGCAAATTTAATAAAAATTAATTATTAACTTAAATTTTGAGTTATGTCAGACATTGCAAGTAGAGTAAAACGTATTATCGTTGATAAACTCGGAGTAGATGAATCCGAAGTTACTATGGAAGCAAGTTTCACCAACGATTTAGGTGCAGATTCATTAGACACTGTTGAACTTATCATGGAATTCGAAAAAGAATTCGAAATCAGCATCTCAGATCAAGATGCAGAAAAAATCACTACAGTTGGTGATGCTGTTAAGTACATGGAAGAAAATGCAAAGTAATTTTTGTTTAACTTAAAATTTGTTGTATGAATTTACGCAGAGTAGTTGTAACAGGTATCGGTGCAATATCACCGGTAGGCTTAAATGCAAAAGAAACATGGGAAAATGTTATAAATGGTGTTTCAGGCATTGATTTAATTACTCTGTATGATACAACAAATTTTAAAACAAAGTTTGCTTGTGAAGTAAAAAATTATGATCCAGCCAATTATTTCGACAGAAAGGAGGCCAGAAAAATAGATCGTTTCACTCAGTTTGCTTTGATAGCAGCTGATGAAGCAGTGAAAGATGCCGGTCTTGATGCTGAAAGCATTGATAAAACTCGCGTCGGGGTTATTTGGTCATCCGGAATTGGCGGTGTTGAAACTTTTTATCAAGAAGTTAAAGGCTATATCGAGGGTAATTATAATCCTCGATTTAGTCCTTTCTTTATTCCAAAAATCATTTCTGATATTGCCGCAGGTCATATTTCCATGAAATACGGTTTCATGGGTCCGAATTATTGCACTGTGGCCGCATGTGCATCTTCTTCAAACGCTATTATTGATGCTTTTAATTTAATTAGACTTGGTATGGCTGACGCAATTGTGGCTGGAGGTAGCGAAGCATCAATAAATGAGATTGGAATGGGTGGATTTCAAGCAATGATGGCAATATCAACAAATAACGAAGAATATAAAACAGCCTCTCGTCCTTTCTGCGCCACCAGAGATGGTTTTGTTATGGGCGAAGGCGGTTCGGGAATAATTCTCGAAGAATACGAACATGCAAAGGCAAGAGGTGCAAAAATATATGCCGAAATGGTTGGTGGAGGCTTATCTGCTGATGCATACCATTTAACTGCTCCTCACCCCGAAGGTTTAGGGGCAGCATTAGTTATGCAAAATGCGTTGAAGGTCTCAGGTCTAAAACCAGAAGCTGTTGATTATATAAATGTTCACGGAACAGCTACTCCCCTAGGCGATATTGCTGAACTAAAAGCTGTTATAAATGTTTTTGGCGAACATGCTTATAATCTTAATATCAGTTCTACTAAATCAATAGTTGGACATTTACTTGGTGCTGCAGGAGCTATGGAAGCCACATTTACAATTATGTCAATTAAAGATGATATTGTTCCTCCAACAATAAATCATAAAAAAGTTGACGAAAATATTGACCCAAAACTTAATCTTACTCTTCATAAAGCTCAGAAAAGAAAAGTTAATGTTGCAATGAGCAATACCTTTGGTTTTGGCGGTCATAATACTTGTGTAGTATTCAAAAAAGCTGAATAACGCACGTGCATGTACTTTCCTGCAATATTCTGTAATTCAGCGGATAAAAAGAATAGAAAAAAACTCAAATCAATTTTAGGATTCTCGCCACATAAAATTGAGATTTATAATAATGCTTTCTCACATTCTTCGGCAAAGATTACCAAAAACGGACATAAAATAAATAACGAACGACTCGAATTTGTCGGAGATGCAATTATTTCTGCTATTGTCAGCGATTTAATTTACAAAACCTATCCTGATGCCGATGAAGGAAAATTGTCAATTTACAGATCCAGAATTATTTGCAGAGAAAATCTTAACAATATTGCTTGCAAATTAAAATTAAGGAAAATTATAAACTACAGAGAAATCAAAGGGTCAAGTTATAAATTCATTGACGGAAATGCTTTTGAAGCTCTTGTGGGAGCAATTTATTTCGATAGAGGTTATAAATATTGTTATAAATTTTTATCCAGAGTTATTAAAGATTATTCTAATCTTGAATATGTTAAGGATAAGAATAAGGATTATAAATCTACACTTTTACAACTAATTCAAAAACACAGACTTAACCTAAGTTTTAATACTTTTGAAAATTGTGAGGCTAACGAGAAAATTCAACACTTTCTTTGTGAGATTTGTTTAGATAAGAAATTTTTATGCAGTGGTAAAGGCTGGTCTAAAAAAGAAGCCGAACAAAATGCATCGGATATCGCATTAAAAATTTTACAGGAAAAGTTTAAACTATACTATTAATAGTTTTTCCATTCAAATAACAAAACAAATTGTTCTTAACAATATCGAATCTTTTATTCATTGCTTCTTGTGTATAATATCCAATATGCGGAAGTAATAATATATTTTTTGCTGATAGTAAAGGGTGATCTGACTGTAATGGAGGTTCATATTCATAAACATCTATTGCTGCTCCTGAAATTTTTTCTGAATTTAACATTTCAACAAGATACTGATAGTCAATTATATTTCCTCTGGCTGTGTTTATAAGAATTGATTTTTTTTTCATTTTTGATAAAAGACTTGCATTTATCAATCCTTTTGTCTCATTGGTAAGAGGTAAATGAATAGAAATAATATCGGAGTTTCTAAATAAAGTTTCTAAATCAACGTACTTAAAAATTTCCGGATATTTTTCGGTTCTGTTGTAGCCTAATAGTTTACAGTTAAAGGCTTTGAAGATTTCTGCGGTTCTTTTCCCTATTTTACCAGTTCCTACAATTCCCACGGTCTTAGCGTTAAGCTCAAATCCAATGGGGGATTTACTTACTCCCTCGAGACTTTTCGTAAGTTCATGGTTTTTTAAAAAATTTCTATAAAGCGAAATTGACGCACCAACACATAATTCGGCAACTGCCTCCGTAGAATATCCTGCAGCATTACTTACTTTTATATTGTTTTCTTTACAGTAATTAAGGTCAATATGGTCGGTTCCGGTAAAAGCAATATTCAAAAATTTCAATTCTTTACAATTGGACAAAACCTCTCTTCTTAAAGGTATATTACTCAAACATATTATTTCAGCATTTTTGATTCTGTTTAATAACTCAATATCATTTGATGGCTTATTTTTAAAAAACTCCATTGTATGTCCTGCTGAGTGGAGTTCTTGTTGCAATTTTTCTAAGCTTGATGTGTCCATACCAATTGGTTCAGGAAATATGATTTTCATAAGCGATTATTTAATATTTTCATTGATTTTAGATAGTGCTTCTCCAGCGGAATAAGGTAAATAATAATCCGAAATTTTATCGGTATATACAGATGGTTCGGGATTTATTTCAATAATAATTGCACCGGCTGATTTAGCATATTTTGGTATATATGATGCTGGCTGGACTGTTCCTGTTGTTCCAATGATTAGGAGAACATCCGAAGTTTTTGCAAAATTATATGATTTTTCTGAAGCATCCCGTGGAATTGATTCTCCAAAAAAAACAATATCTGGCTTAAGTAATTTTTTACATTTTTTACATTCAGGGGGATTGTCATTCAGAACTAAATTGCATAAGCTGAACTTTGCACCACAATTTAAACAGGTAAACATATTTTTTGTGCCGTGATATTCTATTACATTTCTGCTCCCCGCCTCTTGATGAAGGTTGTCAATATTTTGTGTAATGATATATTTTATAATTCCTTTTTCTTCCCAAGAAGCTAAAATATAATGAGCTATATTAGGTTTTGATTCAATAAAAAAATCATAAAAAATTTCTTTAACGGCTTTCCATGATTTCTCTGTGTTATTAAGATAGGATTTGAGCGTCAACAATGATTGATCATATTTTGAATATATTCCGTCATTACCTCTGAAAACAGGTATCCCACTTTCTCTGGAAATACCTGCACCGGTAAAAACCGTTAGAAATTTTGAATTTTGAATTATACTCGCAATTTCTGAAAAAACACTCATGTTCAGGTAATCGTTAATTCTTTAACAATAGCATTAAATTCTTTATTAACTTGATTCATTCCGATTAATCCGCCTGACATTCCGCTACTTTCTTTGTGTATATGTAATTTGTTATTCTCGATTTTTATTTTAAACTTAAAATATTTAACAAAAGCACCAAAGAGTAGTCTTAAAATCCTGTCTCCTTTTTCATAGCTTCCGTCAAAACTGTTTCCATCTTTTAGTTTGTATCCTCTTTTTATAAAAGTTTCCGATACATGATTAGCAAGACTCTGAACTGATTCGCATTCAAAAATAAAAGTGTGAAAGCTTTGACCTGTTTCTTCTTTACCAATAAACTTGATCATGGTAAAAATAATATGAGATTATTTTTTCTCTTTTATAATAAGCATGTATGCAGGAAAGTGGTCGCTATAACCTCCCATAAAAGTATCTCCCACATAAGTTCTAAACGGATATCCTTTAAATCTGCCTTCGGGTTGCATCAGAAAAGCTTTGTTGAAAATTCCTGCCTGATAATAAACATAGCTTGTTTTATCTTTTGATAACAATGTTGGAGTAATAATAATTTGATCGAACAAGTTCCATTTATCCTGATATGCCAATGACCCAATTCCGTCTTTATACATTTTTTCCATTGGGTTGTATAAGTAAGGCAAAACGACTTCTTCTTTTTTGCTTTTCGTTTTTAAAATTGTTTTTATTGATCTATTAATAGGATCATCGTTAAAGTCACCCATTATAAAAATTTTAGAGTTTGGATCAAGTTCAAGAATAGAATCAATGATATGGCGGGTTACGTTTGCTGCCAGAATTCTTTTAGGTTCGCTAGCTTTTTGTCCTCCACGACGTGATGGCCAGTGTATAACGATAAAGTGCATTTTTTCTCCATCAAAACTTCCTGAAACCAACAATTGATCTCTTGTAGTCCATTCGGGATTTTCGGGGTCTTTAACCGAATAGGTTTTTACATTTTCGGGACTAAAAACTCCTGGAATATAAAGTAATCCAACATCTACCCCTCTATGATCGGGGCCGTCTTGGTGAATTATTTGATAATTATATTTGGCAATATGTTGAGCTTTTACCAAATCTTCGAGAACAGAACGGTTTTCAATCTCGCAAAGACCAACAACAAAAGGAGGAAATCCTGTTTCTTCCAAGCAAAGTTGGCTTATGACGTAAGACATATTGTTTATTTTGTGAAAATACTTTTCGGTATCGTAATTTTTTTTACTTTCAGGAGTAAAGTCTCTGTCATTATTTCCTGGAATGGTATCAAAAAGATTCTCTATATTATAAAAAGCTATTCCCGAAATTTTATATTCTTTCTTTTCTTGTCCAAAACTGATTAAATTTATAAACGAAAGAATAACAATTAAAATAAATAATTTTTTCATGAATTTAAAATTTTTATTATGTGCAACAAAAATAATACCTTTAAACTTAGTTATCATTAAAACATTGTAATTTTTTTGATTTTTATTTACAAATATATTTTATATTTTTGATAGTCAAAAAGATAGTAATAAATGCTCGTAAAAGTATTCGGATCGGCGGTTGATGGTATTGAGGCACGAACAATAACCATTGAGGTTAATATTAGTCAGGGGATAAATTTTTATCTTGTTGGCTTACCAGATTCTGCAATAAAAGAGAGTCATCAAAGAATTATCAGTGCAATCACTACTAACGGTTATAAGTGGCCGGGTAAAAAGATAGTGATTAATATGGCTCCTGCCGATATGCGTAAAGAAGGATCTGCTTACGATTTAACTATAGCTACAGGAATATTGGCCGCATCTGAACAAATAAATTCCGAGAGACTTTCGGATTTTATAATAATGGGTGAGTTATCTCTGGATGGTGAGGTTAAACCTGTAAAAGGAGCTCTTCCTATTGCTGTTAATGCTAGGGAAGCAGGATTTAAGGCTATAATTCTGCCACATGAAAACACTTATGAGGCTGCTGTGGTTGAGGGTATTGATGTTTTTGGAGTTGGACACATACAAGAATTAATAGATTTTATTAATGGGAATTCTGAACTTTCTAAAGTTGAGATCAATATAGAGGAGGAATTTTTAAAATCTGCTAATAATTATGAGTTTGATTTTGCCGATGTAAAAGGACAGGAGAATGTAAAACGTGCTTTAGAAGTTGCTGCTGCCGGTGGTCATAATATTATAATGATAGGTCCTCCCGGCTCGGGTAAAACGATGCTGGCTAAACGTATTCCGGGTATTTTGCCGCCTCTTAGTATCGAAGAAGCTATTGAGACAACAAAAATTCATTCTGTTGCCGGAAAAACTAATAGTGAAGTATCATTATTAATTCATCGCCCTTTCAGAAATCCGCATCATACAATTTCAGATGTTGCTTTGGTTGGTGGAGGAACTTTTCCACAGCCTGGCGAAATTTCGCTGGCTCATAACGGAGTGCTTTTTCTCGACGAATTGCCTGAATTTAAAAGAACTGTTCTCGAAGTTTTGAGACAGCCACTTGAAGATAGAATTGTAACAATTTCCAGAGCAAAATTTTCGGTTGAATATCCTGCAAGTTTTATGCTTGTTGCTTCAATGAATCCTTGTCCTTGCGGATTTTATAATCATCCTACAAAACAATGTATGTGTACGAGTGCAAACGTGCAAAAATACCTCAATCGCATTTCAGGTCCTCTTCTCGATAGAATTGATATTCATTTGGAGGTTACTCCTGTAGCATTTAATGAACTCTCAACAATAAGAAAAGGAGAAAGAAGCAGTGAAATAAGAAAAAGGGTTATTGCAGCCAGGCAAATTCAACTTGAGAGATTTAAAAACAAGAAAAATGTTTATTGTAATGCACAGATGAATTCTTCGATGATTAAGGAATTTTGCGATCTTGATCAAACCGGATTAATGCTTTTAAAAAATGCTATGGAAAAATTAGATCTTTCTGCCAGGGCCTATGACCGCATTTTAAAAGTTGCTCGTACAATTGCAGACCTCGATAACAGCGAAAATATTTTGGCTGCTCATCTTGCTGAGGCTATACATTATCGTAGTCTTGATCGGGAATCTTGGGGAACTTAAATATAGTTATTATGAAAATTATTAAATTGATATTTTTTATAATAATTCTTATCGTTAACAAAATTTTGTTTTCACAAAACAATGATGAGCTTATTGTTAGAGCTAATCAACTTGTTGCCGTTGAAAAGTATTGGGAGGCAATTAAAATCTATGACGAAATAATTAAAAATGATCCTTTTAATGCTAAAAATTTCAATTCAAGAGGTGTAATAAAAGAAAGAGCCGGAGAAACAAATGGAGCTATTGAAGATTATTCTTTTGCAATAATGTATGATAAAAACTTTTCTTTAGCATATCATAATAGGGGAACCCTTTATCTAAGTGTAGGACAAAACGAAAAAGCTTGTAGCGATTTTGAAAAAGCTTTATCTCTTGGCTATTCTCGCTCACGACGATTATATGAACAATATTGCAAAAAATGATTTTTGTAAGTATTTAACTTAGGATAAAATATTCAAAACGTTATGCAAAACGCTTATGGTATAAGGTCCGTTGCCAATAATTTCCCCATCTGTTTCTGCAAATATCACTGATTGATTGTTCAAATTTTCGATTTGTAGTGTTTTGCATCTGAAAGTTTTAACTCCTGAAACGTTTATAACAGTACCATCATAAAGTTTTTTAACATTTCTTATAATCTTAGATTTAGGCATATCATCGTAAATCGTAACATCAAGCAATCCGTCGTCAATAATGGCATTTGGAGTTTGCATCATGCCACCGCCCGAATATTTTCCGTTACCAATACTTATTGAAAGAAATTTTCCGTTTAATTCGGTGCCGTTTATCTTAATTTTCAATTCCCATGGTTTGTATTTTATAAGAGAACTCAGAAGTGCAATAAGATATGCAGATTTTGTTCTTTGTCCGCGTTCTTTCATAGCGTTTGTTGCCTTAACAACTACAGCGTCAAAACATAATCCTGCTACATTTATAAAATAGGCTTCTTTTTGTTCTCCACTATCATTAAAAATAATTTTTCCGACGTCTTGTTGTTTTACATTGATATTTTCGAGTCTTTTAACAGAATTTTCAATATTGTTATTAAATCCGTAATAGCGAGCCCAATCATTTCCTGTTCCCATTTGAATGAGTCCTATAAATATCTCTGAATATGATACGGAATTTTGTCTAAAAATACCATTGACAACCTCATTTAGAGTTCCGTCTCCGCCAACAACAATAAAATATCTAAATCCTTCATATATTTTTTCGATGGTATAATTTTCTGCATCACCTTGTTTGGTAGTAAAAGCAGAAGAATACTTTATTTTTTTTTGTGTTAAGATTCTTTCAATTAGAGGCCATTTTTGCTTTGCCTCTTCTTTTCCAGCATTTGGATTTATGATAAAAAAGAAATTATATTTTTGTTTTTCGTTCAATGTTTTATTTTTTTGCAAGTTTAATAGTTTTTAATTATAAAACCAATATTTTACAAATATGGAAAAGATTCATTATGTAAAAATTTACGTTGCTTCTACTGATAATGCGGAAGCTAAACGGATAATAGAGCTTAAAGAGTACGATTTAAACGGTAATCTAATTTCTTTAAAAAGTTATGACGATGACGGAAATATTACTTATTCTCAGGAGTTTGTATTCGACGATAACGGTAAAATATTAAAAGAGTTAATTTATGATTTTGAACAAAGTTATAATGAAACCAAAGAATATAAATACGATTCTGTAACGGGCAAACTTATTGAAGAAAAGCTTGATTATGGGGAGGCCGGTTTTTCCGTTTTAAAATATGAAAGAAAAGACAAAACCCTTTATATTACGCAATTTGACGAGGATGGTGAAATCGAAGAAAAAACTGAGATTTGCTTCGATACTCAAGGGAATATTTTGAGCAAAACCGTTAGAGACGATATGGAAAACATTACAGAAAAGTACGTAAATAAGTTTGATGAAGACGGAAAACTAATTCAAAAACAAGAGTATGATTCAAACAACAAACTTGAGAAATGTCATTATTATTTTTATACGGCTTCCGGAAAAATTTCCGCATTGAAAGTTACTAACGCTCGTGAGCAAATAATTGATTGGGTAAAAATTGAATTTGACGTAAATGAAAATCCCATTTCCCAATCAATGATGTCGGGCGAAAAAATATTGTTGGAATATCCTGAACAAAATGTTGTTATCGAAAAATATATAAATTCTGCCGGGATAGAAATTTCGCAAAAGAAAATAATCCGCAACGAAAAAGGGAACACTCTTGAAGAGCATTCCCTCGATGAAGTTAAATATTTTGAGTATATTTTTTATTAGAAAATCATGAATTTTCTGGTAAGAACATTACTTTCTGTTTCAATATTTATGAAGTAAATTCCTGAATTAGTTAATTGATTGGTAATATCGTTAATGTGATATTCATTCATGCCTTGGTTAAGTTGAACTTCCTTAACTGCAATAACTTCCCCAATGAGGTTAGTAATTGAAATCTTAGCAGAAGCGTTTTTAGCAGCTGAAATATTTAGTTTGGAATTTAAATCCCCGGGATTTGGAATGATTGAAAAATCGGAGAATATGAGATTTTGTTCAATTTCGGTAAGATTAGTGGTATAAGTTAAAGACCATCCTTCAGTGGTTCCTGAAGCATTTGAGAAAAACTGAACAACAGCAACACCACTTGGTACAGTGTATGTTCCTGAAGGTGGGGCGTCTTTCTTTAATGTGTAAAGTAAATTAGCCGTTTGTTGAGCATCTCTGAAAATTTTAACAAAGTCGGTATTATCTGATAAGTCGAAACTGTTGAAGTTAATATATATAGTAGAAGCTCCTTCCGGTTGAATTATCCAAGAACAAACTGTTGAATTTGCATATTCGCATGGTCCGCTGCCATCATCAAATGTTGCAGTAGGTTCTGTAAAAACACTGTTGATTCTACAGTTTTTCACTGAATAATCAACATTCCAACCTGCAGCCTGTGAACTTGCATTAGTGTTAAACTTAATTGTCAAAGCTCCACGAGTTCCATAATAAAGGTTTGTTCCTGGAGTATTGTTTTTATCAAAACTTGCAATCAAAATGGTTGAATTTTCATCTCCGTCATAAAGTTTTACATAATCGCCGTCACCGAGGTCGAAATCATTGAATTTCACTTGAACAGATGCTCCACAAGTTGGATTAATTACATAAGTACAATTTGAATTAGCCTGATAGTCATTCATTGAACTTCCATCGTCGAATGAACCTTCGAGTCCGGTGATTGTTTTGATTCCGCTGCAATATGATGGATAAGCATCACGAGGATAAATATTTATCACCATGTCGTTATTTAAATTAAAATTGTTTTCAGGACCTCCGGGTGTTGCTGTGGAAACTAAATTATCAAGAGTGTAATATCCATTACCTGCTCCACCCCATCCCCAATTCATGTGGAAGTAATCCTCATCTTGATATCCATCGCAATTCCATGCATGTCCTGTTGTTGTTGAATTACCTGAATATACAACAGGTTTTTTATCATCAATCTGTGACCTTATTAAATTTTTCCACGCAGTTTCTGAATAACTTGATTTTTGTACGTATTGTGTTGATGATGCATATTTAAAATATGTTTTTAAAGCAGTGGCAATTTTATCTGTAGTACTTGCAGAACCATCAGGTCCCCAATACATTGATACAGCAACACCGGCGTGTAAATTTATTTTACCTAGTTCGGGATTTGCGTAAGATGAAGCTGTGTTGGGAATGGAACTCCAGTCGTAAGTTTGTTGAGCAAAGTTTACTGTAATATTGCCGTATCCTCCATTAAACCATGAATAGTGAGTTTTTGATCCTTCTCCTGATGGTGGCCAGTTGTAATATTTCATTATCTGAAGCATAGCTGTTGCAACACATCCAACAGGGACTCTGCCTCCATAAGCTTCAGGATCTTCAGGACAATTAATGTTGTATGGATAAAGCTGATTCCAATTTATGTTTTTCAATAAATTCGGACTGGTTGTTTTTTGTTTTATTGCTTTATCCGGTGTATAACTGAGCAGCTCTTCCCATTCTGAACGAACTTTAATGTTTTCTTCCAGAATGTTTTTTGAAGCATAGTTAATGCAATCTTCAAAATATTTTAAAAACTCTTTTTGTCCGGGAGACATGTTATTGTGATTGAAGCCTCCTTCGAAAGAATATGCCAGAATAGGAGCAATTTGATCATCAGAACTAACAATTACATATCCTTCATCACCATTGATGTTAAATACATAGAAATTGTATTCACTGTTTTGTGCAGGATCAAACAAACAGGTTAACCTGATATCATCCCAGGATTTTTGTTCGATATTGTTAATACTTTGATAATAATGGCTTTTTGCAACCATTTCAGCTTCTTTGCGTGGAACAAATCCTGCAAAAATCAAATTGCTCACGAAAATAAAACAAACAAAAAATACTAAATTTTTCATAAAACTTCTTTAAGGTTTAATAATTCATAACAAAGTAAAAAAATTTTTTTTAATAATCAGATAAAAGATTAAAAAATTATACTTATGGTTGCATTTTGCTTATAAAATCCTGATTGTAATGTAATCCTACGGATTCTTTTCTTTCTTGAGCCATTCTAATGATTAGATATGCAACGTTAATAATGTTTCTAAGTTCACAAATACTAACTGTGATTTTAGATTTTTTGTATAGTTCTTCAGTCTCGCGGTATATAATTTCCAATCTGTCGAAAGCTCTTTTTAATCTTAAATTCGATCTCACAATTCCAACATAATTACTCATTATAGTTTGGACTTCTTTTAATGAGTGCAAAACTAGGCTCAGCTCTTCGTTTTCAATAGTACCTTTATCATCCCAAAGTGGAAAATCATTATAAATATCATCGAAACTGTTAGGAATATTTTTTGAGTCTTCTGCAGCTCTGTGAGCAAAAACAACAGCTTCGAGCAAAGAATTGGACGCAAGTCTGTTTGCCCCGTGAAGACCGGTACAAGCCGTTTCACCTGCAGCATAAAGGTTGATTATCGAAGTACGCCCATTAATATCAGTTTTTACTCCTCCACATAAGTAATGTGCTGCTGGAGTTACAGGAATCATGTCTTTGGTAATATTTATTCCAATTTCCATGCATTTAGCATAAATTGTAGGGAATTTGGTCAAAAATTCGTTTTTGCTAAGATGTCGAGCATCAAGGAAAACGTACTCCTGTCCAGATAATTTCATTTCAGTATCAATTGCTCTTGCAACAATATCTCTTGGAGCCAGCGAACCACGTGGATCATATTTTAAACAAAAATCTTCGTTTTTATGATTTTTTAATATTGCTCCTGCTCCTCTAAGAGCTTCGGTTATTAGAAATGATGGTTTTTCCGAAGGATTATATAAAGATGTGGGATGAAATTGCACAAATTCCATATCTTTAACCATGCCTTTCGCTCTGTAAACCATTGCAATACCATCTCCTGTTATAGATGGCGGATTTGTTGTGTTTAAGTAAACGTTTCCGGCACCTCCTGTAGCTAACATTATTTTTTTTGCAAGGAAGTTTATTATCTTATTGTTTTTTTCATCAAAAATATAAGCACCAAAGCATTTGATATCAGGAGTTCGTCGTGTAACTTTTATACCTAAATGGTGTTGTGTTATTATTTCAATTGCAAAGTGATTTTCATAAATTTCTATGTTGGGATTGTTTTTTATTTCATTGATTAGAGCTCTTTGTATTTCTTCTCCTGTTTTATCTTTGTAATGTAAAATGCGATTTTCGGAATGCCCTCCTTCTTTATGTAAATCAAAGTCTCCTTTTGAATTTTTATCAAAATGAGTTCCGATGTTTATTAAATCCAAAATCCTAGTAGGACCTTCTTTAATAACAGTTTCTACCACTTCCCTGTCATTTATTCCTGATCCAGCTTTTAAAGTGTCATTAATATGTTTGTTAAATGAGTCAGTGTCGTACATTACCGATGCTATTCCACCTTGAGCTTTTACAGTAGTGGTATCGTTTATTTTTGTTTTACAAATAATAGCTACTTTTCCGTAGCGACTAACTTTGTGTGCATAAAACAATCCTGCTATTCCGCTACCTATAACTAAAAAGTCGGTGTATTTTTTCATTTTTACAAAAGTTTTTGCAATATTAACAAATGTTTTTGAACAAGTTGTTTTTTATTAGATTTATAACTATTTTTACAGTATAAATTTATTTGTTATGGAAGATAAAATAGTAACATTAGTAAAGTATCGCTACCCTTACAGAGCTGAGATTTTGAAAGCGCGTCTTCAGGAAGAAGGAATTGATTGTATTGTAACTACAGAATCTGCATTTAGTCTGGTAGATGGTGTTAAAGTTCTGGTTTTACAGAAAGATTTTGAAAGAGCTTTAAAAGTTTATCGTCAGGTGAGAGAATTATATGATACTCATTCAAAAGACGTGATTGAAGATGCTGATGATGACAGCGATTCCCCTGAAGACTTTGAAGAAGGTGATTTTGAAGACGAAGATAAATAAAAAACACTACAAAAGCAGTGTTTTTTTGAGGTACCTGGCGGAGTCGAACCGCCGTAGTCGGTTTTGCAGACCGATGCCTAGCCACTCGGCCAAGGTACCGATTTGTTTTGAGCTACAAAAATAAATAATTTTATCTATCTGACAAAATATTTTTTTCGTTTTGCTCAAAATATTTTAAGCAATCTTCGCAAATACAATCAGTAAATCTGGAACGTAAATATTCAGAAAGTTCTTTACTGATGCTAATTTTAGTACACCAACAATCACAAGAATGTAAACATGAAAATTTTTTACCGCAGTTAGGACATATTTTTATTTTTTCGAACATAATTTTAAATCAATTAAATTTAAAACAACTTTTATAACTTTGCGACAAAATTAATTAATAATTACTTAATTTAACTTATAATGGAAACTCGCAGTAAAGGTTTTAATACCAAATTAGTTCACGCAGGAGATTTTGAAGATTCTTATGGGTCAGCAGTAACTCCGATTTATCAAACTTCAACTTTTAAATTCAGAGATGCTAAACACGGAGCAGATTGTTTTGCTGGAATTGACCCTGGATATATTTATACTCGTATTGGCAATCCAACGATAAATGCTCTGGAAGAGAAACTAGCAGAATTAGAAAACGGGTATAGAGGCATTGCTTTTTCAAGTGGTATGAGTGCAGTTAATGCAGTTTATATGGCAATTCTTGGAAAAGACCTTCATATAATTACTACCGATGCCATGTATGGACCTTCAAGAGCTGTTCTTGAAAAGTATTATGTAAATTTTGGTGTTCAATTTGATTGTATTGATACATCAGAAATAAAAAATATTGAGCAAGCAATTAAACCAAATACAAGGCTTTTGTATATAGAAACCCCAACAAATCCAACAATGGCATTAACCGATATTCGTAGAGCTTCGGAACTTGCTCATAAACATGGAATTTTGCTTTGTGTTGACAATACATTTTGTTCTCCTTATCTTCAAAAACCTCTTGATTTAGGAGCTGACATTGTATTACATTCAGTTACAAAATTTATTAACGGACATGCTGACGTGGTTGGGGGAGCTTTAATTGCAAAAGACGAAGAAGTGTATAAGAAGCTTCGTCAAACTATGGTATATATGGGAAGCAATATGGATCCACATCAGGCTTATCTTGTGATTCGGGGGGTAAAAACTCTGGCTCTCAGAATGGAAAGATCCGAAAAAAATGCAATGAAAGTAGCAAAATTCCTTGAAAGTCATCCAAAGGTTGAATGGGTAAAATATCCGGGACTTCCATCTCATCCTCAACACGAACTTGCTAAAGCTCAGATGTCTGGTTTTGGTGCAATGATAAGTTTTGAACTTAAAGGCGGATATACTGCTGGAGAAACTCTTATGAATAATGTAAAATTATCTCTTCTGGCTGTATCTCTAGGTGGAGTTGAATCTTTAATACAGCATCCTGCTTCAATGACTCATGCCGCTATTTCAAAAAAAGACAGAGAAGCTGCCGGAATTACTGACGGTTTGGTAAGAATGTCTGTTGGGATAGAAGATTGTCAGGATATTATTGATGACCTAAAACAAGCTTTGGATAAAATATAAATTAACCATTTTATATCTATAAGGGCTAAATTTAGCTTTAATATTATTCTATTTTCTTTTAAGTTTATTCTTTCAGCTGGTAATGACATCCTCACTAATGATATTGGTGTAAGTGAAAATATCAAAGCTACAAGTAGTTTTTTTGATTGTTATTTTACAGTTACCTGATACTTTTGTTATCCAATTACAAGATGAAACATAAGTTATTAATTTGTTATAAATCCGTAATAATCATTAGAAATGCTAAAAAATAAAGCTTAGCGGATTAGGGATTAGAAAAATTTCCGGCATATGGGAGTTTCCGTATTACATCGAAAAGCTCAGTATAATACCTCAACACCCTATAATCAATGTTTAATTTTAGGAATTTTCGAATTTTCTAATTCGGGATTTAGATTAAATTAAAAAAAGATTTTTAAATCACTAATGAGCATAAATATATTTTTTTACTATATATTTGTATAATTAAATAAATTTTTTTAATTATAATTATTAATTTAAAATTACTAATATGGGCAATATCAAATTAAAATTTAGATTAAGAGCATTGCTTTATGTTTTTATTTTATTGCTATTATGTATAGTTAAAACGAAATCTCAGGATGCTACGCAAGCATTAACAAATTTAGATCGTCGTTTTTTTATTGAAAACAAAGGTCAGTGGCCAGATGAGGTTTTGTATTTAACCCGCATGGGCGGATTGGATGTATGGATTACCAAACAAGGGGTGAACTACACCTTTTACAAAATCGAAAAAGATTCGAATGCACCTAAACGGGAAGAAGATGACTTTTTGCCGGATAAATTCCGCCACGACCATGCAAATGAAATTTTGCTGGGACACCGTGTGATTATGGATTTAGTAGGCAGCAATGCCAATCCCCAACGCGAAGGCAAGCAAAAGCAAGAAGGGTATTACAATTACCTGATAGGCAACGACCCGAGCAAACATGCTACGTATGTAGGTTTGTACAAGGAAGCGATAATAAAGAATGTGTACGAAGGAATTGATGTACGATATTATTTCGACAAAGGCGGTTTGCGTTATGATTACATAGTGCAACCCGGAGCCGACCCTAATCAGATAGTATTTAAATTGCGTGGTCAAGAAAAAGAATACTTAAAAAGCAACAATATAGCCTTTACTACCCGCTTTGGCGAAGTACAAATGCGGGAGTTGTATGTATATCAAAGCGATGGAAAGAAAGTTGAGGCTATGTTTATCTGCAAAAACAATCAGTGGCGAATAGCATTAGGCCAATACGACCAAAATCAGCCTTTGATTATCGATCCGCTAATTTATTCAACTTACATAGGTGGAAGTGGTACAGATGCTGTTAATGACATAGTCCTTGATGGTAGTGGAAATGCATATATTACGGGATATACAATTTCTTCCAACTATGATATTACGCCGGGGGCTTTTCAAACTACTCATGGGGGAGGATATTATGATGTATTTGTAACAAAATTGAATTCCACAGGTACGGGCTTAGTGTATTCTACCTATATAGGTGGAAATGGTGATGATAGAGGCAAAAGCATAGCCCTTGATGGCAGTGGAAATGTATATGTAACGGGTGGGACATCTTCTTCCAACTATGATGTAACGCCGGGTGCCTTTCAAACTACTTATGGAGGAGGGACTTATGATGTATTTGTAACGAAGTTAAATGCTACAGGCACGGCATTGGTCTATTCTACTTATCTGGGAGGAAATAGTTATGAATTTAGTTATGGTATCGCAGTGGATGGCAGTGGGTATGCGTATGTAACGGGTGAGACATTTTCTCTTAACTATCCTGTTACGACTGGGGTGTTTCAAACCACGAATGGAGGTCAAAGTGATGCATTTGTAACCAAGTTAAATGCCACAGGCACAAGTTTAGTGTATTCTACTTATTTAGGTGGAAGTGGTGATGATATAGGCTATAGCATAGCCCTTGATGGTAGTGGAAATGCTTATATTACGGGATATACAACTTCTTCCAACTATGATGTAACATCGGGTGCGTTTCAAACCACTTATGAAGGAGGTAAGGAAGTCTTTGTAACGAAGATAAATCCTGCGGGATCAGGCTTAGTGTATTCCACCTACATAGGAGGGAGTAGTAATGATGAAAGCTATGGCATAGCAGTAGATGGGAGTGGGCAGGCGTATGTAACGGGATATACATTTTCTTACACCTATGATGTAATGTCGGGTGCGTTTCAAACCTTTTATCGCGGAAATGGAGATGTTTTTGTAACGAAGTTAAATGCTACGGGCACAAGTTTACTATATTCTACCTATTTAGGTGGAAGTTTTGATGATAAAGCCTATGGCATAGCCCTTGATGGAAGTGGGAATGCGTATGTAACAGGATATACCTTTTCTACCAACTATCCTGTAACGACGGGTGCTTTTCAAACATCATTAAGAGGGGCTGTTGATGCATTTGTTACGAAGTTAAATCCCACAGGCACAAGTTTATTGTATTCGACTTATTTAGGTGGAAGTGATGATGATTATGCCTTTGGAATAGCCCTTGATGGTAATGGGAATGCGTATGTAACAGGCGAGACAACTTCTTCCAACTATGATGTAACGACGGGTGCTTTTCAAACCACTTATGGAGGAGATGGTGATGTATTTGTAACGAAATTATGCTTAAAAGGAGTAACACTTACCTCTGCACCTGGTACAGACAATCAAACCGTATGTATTAATACTCCTATAACTACTATTAATTATTCAACTTTAGGAGTAACAAATATTGGCACAACAACAGGTTTGCCTGATGGACTAATGTCTTTTTCTGTATTTAATACTTTATCCATTAGTGGTACTCCCACCGTATCAGGAACCTTTACTTATACTATTCCTATGACCGTTGATTGTGGCACTATATACGTTACGGGAACTATTAATGTAGAACCGGATAATACATTTACGCTAACCTCAGATCCGGGAACAGATAATCAAACGGCGTGTCTAAACACAGCCATTACCGACATTACCTATGCCACAATGGGTGCTACGGGGATAGGAACACCCACAGGCTTACCTGCCGGAATAACAGCTAACTTTTTATCAGATGTTATTACTATATCTGGTTCACCTACCGAATTAGGTACGTTTAATTACACCATTCCATTAACAGGAGGTTGCGGTAATGTTAGTATTAACGGCATTATTACTATTGAGCCTGATAATACAGTAACCTTATCGTCAACGAGTAGCGATAATCAAACGGTATGTGTAAATACTCCAATAGCAGATATTAGTTACGTTACAACGGGTGCAACAGGTATAGGAACGCCAACAGGCTTACCTGCTGGTATTACAGCTAGTTTTGCATCCGATACCATAACTATCAGTGGTACTCCTACTGAGAGTGGAACGTTTAATTACAGTATTCCTTTAACCGGTGGTTGTGGCAATGTAAATGCTACGGGAACGATTATAGTTAATCCAGACAATATGAGTACTGCGCTTGCGTCGGCTTCTGGAACAGACCATCAAACCTTATGTATCAATACTTCACTTTCTCCTATCATATACACAACAGTTGGTGCAACGGGCATAGGTGTTCCGGTAGGTTTACCAACGGGAGTAACAGCCAGCTGGAATATGAATGTACTAATGATTAACGGTACACCAAGCGAAAGTGGAACGTTTAATTACAGCATACCGTTAACGGGCGGTTGTGGCAATGTAAGTGCTACGGGTACGATTACAGTTATCCCCGATAATACGGCAAGTTTATTATCATCAGCAGGTACTGATAGTCAAACTGTATGTGTCAATACAGCCATCACGAGCATAGTATATACTACTACCGGGGCAACGGGAATAGGAACGCCAACGAACTTGCCTGCTGGTGTAACAGCCAATTGGAGTGCGAATGTTATACTCATTAGTGGAACTCCCACACAAACAGGGATCTTCAATTACAGCATACCGATGACAGGTGGTTGTGGTAATGTAAATGTTACGGGAACCATCACAGTGAATTCGTGTTCGGGCATAAGCGAAACAAATGCTAATGTGGATTTTATGGTATATCCCAATCCCAATCAAGGTACTTTTACTATACGAACAACCAATGGAGGAACTTTTGAGCTGATAGATGCGCAGGGTCAAATACTTAAAACATACACATTGCCGAATGATTCAGAAAAGTTGATAGAAGAAAACTTAAGTCCAGGAATATATATTATGCGAGCAAAAGATAGCGGAGAAAAAATAAAGATAGTTTTAGAGTAAGAATTATACTATAAAACTAATCTAATTATTCAAAAAAATGTTCAACAAAAAAATAATATATATTTATATTTTAATTTATGCGATTAACTCTTAATTGTTTAAAATAAAACATTAAATTAAAAAAGTATCAAAAAGTACTTAGTATAGTTTAAATATTTGATATTTAATTTAAAAGAAAAATTAAATTGGATTTATTGGTGATTTTTAAATATAAATAAAAATTTTTTTAGGTTGATTTTTCTATTCTATATTCCTTGCTATATTTAAAGCTACTCTTTTTCCATCAATCAAAGCTATAACAAAAGCATCTTTAATTCCGGATTGTCTTACTTCCGTTAGTTTATTTTGTGCATCGGAGTATTTATTAAACTTACCAATTCTGTAAATTGTGAGATTATTTTGTTTTATGCTTATTAGTTGACTGTTACCAGCAATTTTTCTGAAATTATCAACAATAAAAGTATTAAGCTCTTTGCTGAAAACTCCAATTTGAATGTAATACTCGGGTTTTGAAAGAGTCTGATTAGTTTCGGCGGCTTGTCCGGACTGTTGTTGATTTACTTGATTTTGAACAGGATTTTGAGGAATATTCTGAGGTTTTACATCAAGATTGACTAAAATTTCGTCTTGTGGCAAATTATTTTCTAAAGCTAAGAGTTTTCCTGCAGTATTCAAGTCAATTTTTTCTCCATCTTTGTATGCTATAACAAAAGCGTCTGGAATTCCTAATGCCCGTATTTTATTTTGCTCTTCAATTGCTTTTTGTAAAGAATAGTATTTTCCGAAAGTGTGTCGCACAAGTCCGGGTTTGTATTCGTCGAACATTATAGGATGTAAATTGAACAATCTTTCTGAACTTACTCTGTTTCTGAAAACTCCAATCTGAACGCAATAAAATATTCCGGTTGTGCTTTTAAGGTCAACATTATAGTTGCTGGTGAAGTTTTGGGTTGAAAGTTCCCTGTTTTCCGGATTAATTTCCGTATTTTGCTGATGTATATTTTTATTTTCAGCAATCAGAGGTGTTTGCTCTTCGAGTTGTCGGGCTTCATAAATCGGTATTCTTTTTCCTTTATAATATGCAACAATGAATGCATCGTTAAAACCAAGATTTCTGACTTTTGGAAGCGACTTGACCGCATTTGGATATTTGAGGAAATGACCTACCAGATATCTTAACAGTCTGCTCTCAGGAACTTTCTCAATGTAAATCGGACTTACTGACGGCAGTTTGTCGCTGGTTAATTCTTGATAAAATGCTCCGATTTGAATTTTATAACACAAGTCTTCACAGGGTATTAAATAAGTCGCATTTCGATCGGAAGCATTAAAATCGAGTTCAATTTTTGCAGCTAATTCTTCTGTACTTGTTTTTGTAGAAACTGTATCGCTGGTGATGATAGTTTCTGAAAGTACTGTATCACGGTTGACTGCATAGTTGTTGGTTGTTGTTGCTAAATTTGTAGTTTCATCAAATAAATTTTTGTTTTTTAAGTTTTGGTATGCTATTATTTCGGGATGTTGTTCATTGTTAATAGTTATAATCATGTTTGATTTGTGCAAAAGCTTTAATGAATTATTTGCAAGACTGTCAGCCTCCAAAAATTTGTTTATTGTTTGTGTATTAGCTGATTTTCCTTTGTATGTTACAATAACTTCGAACGATGAAAGACTTTCTAGGTAATCCTCATAGGATAATTTTTTCAAACTATCGCCTACATAAGAAATATCTCCTGTAATTCCTGATGAATTCTGTTGATAGTAATTTGAATATATATCATATTTTAAACTTAAAAATTCCGATTTTAATTTTGCATCTAGTTTTGCAGTTTTAATCATTTGTTTGTTGTTTTTATCAATCTGTTTCTGTATTTTTTTGAATTCTTTAAAAGTTTTTGCGTAAGCTGCATTTTTTTCGAGGGATTTGTTCTTTGTTAACAAGTCTTCAATCTGATTATCATAATTGATAATTTTTGTCTCGAGATAATCAAGTCTTCTAATGTTATTTGGTTCGATATTGTAAATTATACTTATTTTTTCAAGAGGATTCTGATATTCTGAACTGTCAGAAGAAACTGGTTGTTGAGTTTGTTCTGCAATTAAAGTATCAAGGCGATGTTGATAATAATAGTTTAAAATTTCGTTTTCCAGCAGGTTGGCTCTTTCGTTTTTTTCTGCGATTTCATCAATTGAATAGAAATTTGAGTAGTAAATTATAGAGTTTCTTAATTCGCTATGTTCGGTTTTTAGTTTTGAGATAAGCGGATCGGAAGTTGCAGTTCTAGTTTTTTCTAATTCAACAATTAAATTGATTTTGCCCTGAGATAACTTCTTTATTTCTTCAACAATTTGTCTGTCAACTATTGCAATTTCTTGACGGAGTTTTACCTGTTTTCTGCGATTATTTGTATTTGCTAATTCATTTTCTATTTTTTTTCTTTTGTTTTGTAGTGATTGGATGTCATCTTTAATTTGATCAAAATACTTGTTTAATTCCGAAATTTTTGAATCATCGGTAATACGCACCGGTTGTATAATTTTTGAAATTGTGTCATTGATTTCGTGATCATTTATAATATCTGTATTTTTGTTAATCAGATTTTGTTCTTGAGTTATTAAAGTGTCAGAAAAAACATTTTGTTTTTCGGTTTTTACAATATTAGTATTGATGTTGTTTATTCCGGGATTTTCTGTAATATTCGTAATTTTTATAGTATCTTCTTGGCTTGTGTTTGTTTCCGAAAGATTTTCCGTCAATAGAATTTCAGTGGTTATTGTGTCATTATGTTGAACTGTATCATCTTGAGTTTCTATGTTAATAATCTGTTCCATGTTTTCAGGTTTGTTACCGGTATCTACTATGCGATTTTGTGAAATACCAAGCCTATCATTTATGACTGTATCTTGAAAAGTTGTTTGTGTTTGCATTAAATTATCTGAACTGTCTTTTGGTGAATATTGTGTCTCATATGATACGATAATTAAAGTGTCGATTCCTGTTTGGTTTTGTTTATTTATATAATCTTTATAGGCAATTATTTCCGCTTGTCTGGAATTGATAAAATTATTGTTTTGTTCGTAAATTCTTTGAAGCTCAATAACTTTATCTGCTTGATAGTCTATTAAAGTAATTACCGGTAAGACTTTATTTTGTTTGTTAATGACTTTTTCGCCGCTGATAATTACTTCATCAATCATATAAAATTGTCCTTCATTAAAAACTTTGTTGTAAAGGGTAAAAAAATCATCAATTTCGCTGCTGATATTTAATTCCTCAACATTAGGATGTGATTTGTTTGAGTTGATTGTTTGATATTGTAATGTTGCGATTTCGGTTTTAATCCTTTTTAGATTTTCGGCAATATCATTATTGGTTTTTATAAGTTCATTTAATTTTTCTTCGCTTGCATTTAATTGTGTACTTTGTAATTCAGTATGAATATTATCGGATTTTATTTTTAAATCAAGGGTTTCGGTAATAATTTTTTGAATGTTCTGAGGTTTGATTTCGTTTGTAACTTGAACAAATATATTTCTAAATTTGAACGACGGGAGATCAGAAAACTCTGTAATATTTTGTGAGATAGCTGAAATAAATTCAATAGTGTTATTATTAAATACTTCTGAAATTTCAATTTTTTCTGAGAGGTTTTTATGAATTAGCATCATTAAAGATTGTAGTTCTATAAGAGCTTCTTCAATATTCTTTAATTTAACATTGTCGGGATTGTTTTGCATGGTCTTATCTAACACAAAATCGTATTCTGATTTTGCCGCTTTTATTTGTCTTGCTTCCGGAGAATTTTTTAGTTTATCGTCTTTTTCAATAATTTCATTTGTAATGATCAAATAATCTTTTTCAAATTTCGAAAATATATCCTCTGCAGTTGCAAAAAATTGCGCAATTGTTTGTAATTTTAGGTTATTATATTGGTTTATAAATTGATTTGCTCGTTCATCATCAGCCTCATTTATGATATTTTCGGCAAGTGTTTTTAATTCAGGATAGTAGTTTTTATATTGATTTATAATTTGCTGATAATTTAAACTTATTTTACTTAAAGTTGATGTGTAATCTGGTTTTGAAGCGATTATTTCTTTGTTTTCGATTATAGCTATTAATTGGGAATTAAGATCTTCGAGTTTTGTTTCAACATCATTTATAAGTGAAAGATATATTTTTGCCTGTGGTGTGGAAAGATTGGGATCATAAATATTTATAATATTCAGATCAACTTGCAAAGAATCGTAAATCTGAATCAGATTTTTTGTTTCGGCTAATATTATATTCAGTTTTTCTGGCTTGTTGCTTATATTATCTGTTGCATTTATGTTTTCATTTATTTTATGGATATCGCTTTTAGATGTTTTCGGAGCTGAAGCTTGTGCAATTATTTGTTCATTTTTCTTTATTTCCTGATTTATCAAATTCAATTCTTTAATAATTTCGTTTTTTGTTGCCGGATCATTGGTATTGTCAAATTCGGTTTCTTTAAGTTTTACAATGATTTTTAAACTGTCTGTTGTTTGTGCTGCTTTAAAAATTTGAGTTGTTTTTTCTGACGCATAAATGCCATATTCATTAACGGCGGTTTCTGAAAACGAAGAAAGTAATTCTTGAGTGTCTTCCGAGCTTTCATGAAGTATAGCATCTAAGTCTCGTTTCGGGGAAAAATACTTAGTGTCGGCCATAATTTTTTCTTGAATCAGGCTCAATTGTTTGAGATAATTTTGATTGGCTGCGGTTCTGATAATTTCTACATCATTAACTATTGATTTTATGTTTAAATTTTCTATAACAATTGGATTTTCTTCTATTTCAAGTGCAATTTTTTTAATCTTTTCTTTTGATAGGTTAATTTGTTTTATATCAAAATTTAGAAACTCTTGTTGAACAATATTTTGTTTTATTTTCGGTATCAGATCGAGTTTATCATTTTCATGCATTTTTACATCATTGATGTATTTTTCTCGCAAATAGTAGTCTTTCTCGTTTTTTGCCAGATTTAGTTTTGTTTCAATTCTTTCGTCGAGGTCGTTAAGCAAATTTAGTAGAGCATCGTTTTCTACTTTGTACTTATTCAAATTCCCTTGTTTAACTCTAATGTCTTCGTCAAGATTTTTTGAGAATAATTCAAAAGGATTTTCACTAGAAATGAGATTGACTTTTTGATTAAGCTCATTCAATCTTTTTTCAAAATTAGGGTCTTTATTTTGCGTATTCTCAAGGATTTTTAATTCATCTTTATAATGTTGAAGCAAGGCTGTTGTTTGAACAGCTTTATCGTTAAAAAATATCGAAAGTTTATAAAGAAGGTCAATTTCCTGATATAGATTTTGAATGAGATTTTCAATTTCGATTCGTCTTTGGTTGGATTTTTGGTCTTGTTGTTTTTTTAATTCGTTTAGTTCATTGTTTAAAGATTTTATTTCTTGAATTTTGTTTTTTGTTAATTCAAATGAAGAGCTTGCAAGTTTTTTGTATTCAAAAGCAATATTTTGTTTGTTATTGATTAGTTCATCTGTTTTAACCAGAGCCAGTTCTTTGTCGAAGGCTTTTGTTTGAATGGTATCTGGCGTTTCTTCGGGTTTGATGTTGAAGTTGTTCTTCGCTCTGATTTCTTGTCTGGTATTGAGTTCGTTTATTGCCAATGGATTTATTTCGAGGGTGGCGGTTTTTTTGACCTGAGATAGATTTTCTAGTTTTCGTTTTTCGGGATTTGCCTCATAAAGTATTCGATAAACATTAATCTGTCCTGGACGGGTTTCGCGTTTTGAAGAAAAAAAGGCTGTTTCGTAAAAACTGTCAACAGCAAACATAATTTCATCATAAGGAGTATTAATCGGGAAATCTAAATTTACGGCTTGAGTCCAGGTATTTGTTTTGGGATCAAAGTCTGATTTAAAGATGTCGTATCCTCCCATACTGTTGTGTCCTTTTGAAGAGAAATACAGAGTGAGCCCATCTTCACTTAAAAAGGGAAAAGCTTCGTCATATTCTGTATTAATTTCTGCAGGCAACTTTATTCCAGGAGTCCATTGGTCGTTTATTTTTTGTGAAACGTAAATATCAAGACCGGTTTTTGTATTTTCTCCATAACTACTGTAAAATAGTACATTATGCCGTTCGCTTATGTACATTAAGTCCGCATGTTTGATTCTGGAATCAAGTTTTGATTTGAATTCCGGAGTTTTAATAATTATGTCTCCTTCAAAATCTTTAAGGTTATATGAATAATAAAAATTATTTTCATTTACTTTTTTTGTGGAAATAACTTTAAGGTTATAAGCGTAATTAATTAATTCTATACCATTATTGGCAATTCTAATAAACCTGTCGAGATCGTATTCTTTGATTTCGGATCTTTTTGCCGAATTTTTAAATTCCTCATAAAATACCAAAGCTTTTTCAAATTCATACTCGTTATGATAAGAAAGCCCGATGAAAAATTTTGCCTGATAAATTCCTTTTCCAGCGGCATATTCTAAATATTTTCTCGCATTTTGAAGGTTTTCGTCAATCAAAACAAAACAGGCTCCATAATAAAAATTAAAAACAGGCTCCACCGGATAAACACTCAATAATTGTGAAAAACCTTTGTAAGCTTCGTAATAATCTTTGTCTTTAAATTGTGTGAGACTTTTCCTAAGAATAGCATCTTCTTCCGGTCTTAACTTAACATCGGGTTTTAGTTGGGCTAAGGCTTCAAAACTTACTAATGCAACAAAAAAAACGAGTAATATTTTTATGGAAAATCTTTTCAACTTTTATAAATGTAATCTAAGTTTTTCAAAAATAATGCAAATTTGCAAAAAAATAACATTTTAAGCCCAATTTTACTAAATTTGTATTTTATAATTACGGCACTTTTTTTGAAAGTCGTTCATAGTAAAATTTAAAAATATGAAAAAGTTATCATTAATTTCTCTATTGACCGTTTTTTGTTTTATGATTTCATATTCGCAGCAATCTCCAAAACCGATGTCGGGAATGGCTTTTAAATCATATTACAAAAAAATGCAGAAGCCTAAAACTGATGAAAAACGAGTGAAAAAAGGAATTAAACTTTTGAGAAACAAAAATATTTCCTCAAATCAGGTTTTTAAAGTAGCAAATTTGTTTGCTGACGACAATTTAAGGCTTGTGTACGTAAAAGAAATTTATCCGAAAATTACCGATAAGTCCCATGCAATAATTATTTGCGATGCCTTTAATCGTTTTTCTCACGCTCAAATTTTGTGGGAATTTATTAAGCAACAAAATAAAAATTACGGTGTACCGGAACCGGATTTAAATTCTTATGCTAATTATTTATTGCTGAAAGATAAAAGGAAAGACAAACAAAGAGATAAATTAACTGCCGACAATACGGACAAAAATAAAAAAACTGAGGTTTCCGATTTTGATGATGACGATGATATTATTGTCGAAAGTACAAATAAACACGTGGAAAAGATTGTTGAAATGGAAACTGCTCAAATAAAAAACTCTATTTCTGAAAAAACTCCAGCTGAGGAAAAGAAAGACGAGAAAATAGTTGAAAACCAGAAGGAAGAAAAGAAATCTTTAGTTTTTCCATCTGCACTTGATTATAAAGGTGCAAAAGCCTGTGATAATTATCTTGGCGAAAAACAATTCCTTGCTTTTGCTAACGCAGTAGCTCAGATAGAAGATGATCAGGAAAAAGTGAAAATTTGTATGGAATATTCTCATACTTATTGTTTTACTACGGAGCAAATTATGAAACTTGGTATAATTATTAAAAATGAAGCATACAGATTTATATTTTTTAAAACTGCTTATGAAACTGTTTACGACAGAGATAATTTTCTTTATGTAAAACAGCTCTTGACCGAAGATCGTTTTATAAATGGCATAAACGAGATTTATGTTGTTCCGGCTCAGAAAAAACCTAATCCGGGAAATTTCGAATCCAACACAGAAAGAGCTTGTGTTTTAAATGATAAAGATTTTGATAATATTAAATCTGCTATTCGCAGTAAATACAGTTCTTCTGAAAAACTCGATGTTGCAAAAGCAAAAATTAATGAAGCTAAATGTATAAGTTCTTCTCAGATTAAAGAAATCCTTTCTTTATTATTTATGGAAAATGATAAAATAGAATTTGCAAAATATGCTTATAATTATTGCTCCGATAAACAAAATTATTCAATTGTGAGGAATTTCTTTACATCTCAGGAATCCCGTAACGAAATAGATGAATTTTTGAAAAATAAGTAACAAAACTGATATATTTTGCATAGTGAAAATAATATTCTATCTTTGAACAGTCGTTCAATTAAAAAAATGTCACCCAGAATAAAAGAAAATTTTGAAAAAATTCGCCGTGAAAAGCGTGCTTTGATAATTGAAGTTGCGGTGAAACTTTTTTCCGAAAAGGGTTTTCATGCAACTACCGTTGATATGATTTCGCGTAAGGCTGGTATTTCAAAAGGATTGTTGTACAATTATTATAAAAGCAAAGAAGATCTGCTGGCTCAGATAATGTATGAATTAAGTTTAGAACTGATGGATTTAATGAATCCCGATCATGACAACGAAATTACCTCCAGTGAGATGAAAGACTTTTTTACTTTTTTAATAGACCTACTGAAACGAAAAACAGATCATATAAAATTGTATTTTGAACTCTCATTAAAAAACGACATATACAAATTTGTGTCGCAACAAGTAGACATAGAACAGATATTGAAAGAGTTTAAACTTATAAAGAAATACTTTGAAGAAAGATTTGAAAATTCTGAAACAGAACTAACAATTTTTATCTCAGTTTTAAAAGGCTTTGCCCTGGAATTTGTAACTTCGCCCGATTCCTTTGAAGATCAAAGGATAGAAAATTTTAAAAATCGCCTTGTTGACTTGTTTATCAGAGATAAGAAAGAGGAGGTTAGGCGTATTTAGAGGCATATTTAGTAAATTAAAGTAATATTCTATTCTGTACTGTCAATAACCCAAAATTTGCTAAGGGATGTTTTGTTCTAGAATATATTCAAGATTTTTTTATTTAAATGCTTACGTTAATAAAAATTTTTAACCCTAAAATTTTTAAAGGAAAATTTTAGTAGTAGAAATAAAAACGCGTAAATAATTTCGTTAGGTTTAAGTTATATGTTTAAATACAAACTAATATGAATATTAATTAACTGTTTCTGGATATAAAATAATAGTAAAATTTTTTAAATTGGATTTCAAAAAACAAAAGCTGTCAAAAGACAGCTTTCTGGTGGAGTATACCGGAGTCGAACCGGTGACCTCTTGACTGCCAGTCAAGCACTCTAGCCAGCTGAGCTAATACCCCTTATTTCTTAATAAATTTTCCATCAAAAATATTTTTATTAGTGTTAGAATCAACAATTTTGAAGAAATACATTCCTTCAGAATAATCCTTGATATTCAGTAAATTATTGTTTTCAAAGAACTTTTTCTCTTCTATAATTTTTCCAGTAATATCGATTACAAAAAAAGTATAATTTGAGGAATTTTCCAAATCAAAATTAATGAAATCTGTTGCAGGATTTGGATAAATTTTCAGTAACCCGTAATTAGTAGTTTCGATATTGCTTAAATATGCATATTTAAAGTTCAAGTTTTTTACAGAGTCGTAATTATTAGTAAATTCAACTTCCAGGATGGGATATTTCATGTTTTTAACCCAGTATAAATATGATTTTGTGGTGTCAACAACGGGCAATTGCATTGGCAACATATCGCTTATTCCGGGAATTTGACTCAAAGAAGTATAGCTGCCGTTAAATTTGCTTCTGAGTTGTACATCCAGAGATGTTATAAAAACACGATTTTCTCTTAGATATTCGAAATTGCCGTTTTGGTTATATTTACCGTTAAAAATTATGTTTCCTGATTCGTCAAAATTGCCATTAATTCTCAAGTCCATAAAAAATCTCACAGTATCATAAAGCATGCTTATTGTTCCGTAATAGTCTGGAGGAATTATGGATTCAAAAACAGAAATATGTCTTTTGTCCATTGCAATTCCCTGATCAATGTTTTGAGTTTGATAATTTGCAGGGAAAGGGGTTATAATAAGAGGATCTGCAAAACGAAAAAAAATTGTATCTTCATTAAACGGCATCTCCATCTCAGCACCAATTAAATCAGCTTTATCAGCTTGAATTTTCATATACATTTTAGACCCGTCTCTATTGAGAAACCAACATGTTGCATCGCTAAACTGAGTTCCCTGAGCGGGATGGAATACCATTGTGTCTGTTATGATAACCGGAAACTCATAGTCTCCAAAAGTCATATCGTTGGGCCAAACACTGTCTTTAGGGACTGCTTGAGTATCAAATTCAAAACCGTAAAAAATTCTTGGTATCGAATCGTTGGCATTGAAATAGTCGTTTTGTGTGATACTGATTTGGCTTTGGCATAAATACGAAATTGTGATAAGTAAACTTATCAGATAAAACTTTTTCATGGTTATGTTTTTATTAGTTGAATACTGTTTGATCGTTTATTTCAATTGTAATTTCAGCAGTTTTATCATTTTCAAGAATTAAAACACCAAGACCTCTTCTTACAAAAGGATTGTCTCTGTCCTTACTTTTTGTAACTTCAACTCTATAAATGGCCTCGTACTTAAAATCATAATATACTTTTCCTTCAGCATTTGTGTAACGAGTGTCAGCAACAGGTTTTGCTTCGTTTAAAAGATAAATAACTGTGTGTGCACTGTCAGGATTTGCAGCTTTTACAATAACTCTTGCACCTTCAACCGGCTTATTGTTAACATCTACAACAGTAACAATGGCTTTTGGCGGTGCAGGTTGTTTACAACTTTGATTAAATACAATTACTCCTGTTAAAATCACTGCAAACACTAAAAGACTTAAGTATTTTTTCATTACTTTAAATTTTTAACAATTAATTTTAAAAACAAATATCTCAAAATAATATCTTTGTAACTTACAATTTTAGAAAATTATTTTTTACAAAACTAAAAAAAAATTATGAAAATTCAAAAATTAACAAAAATATTTTTTATCTGTATCATTACTTTGTTATTAACCTCCTGTAATCTCTTAAAAAATCCTGTAAAAATCACTGATTATGCCTTAATTAAAACCACTCAAGGGGATTTTGTGATTGGATTATATTATTTTACCGAACAGCATCGTAAAAATTTTATCTCAAATGTTGAGAAAGGCGTTTACGACAGTACCCTTTTTTATTCGGTTATTCCTAATAGCGTTCAAAAAGCAGGTTTAAAGCAGGGGGTTGACGAAAATATTAGGTTAAAAGAAAATTATCAAAGTAATCGAGGGCTTAAACCTGAATTTCATAAAAAAATTATAAATAAGAGATCTGCGGTAGGAATGTGGAGATTGCCCGACAATGAAAATCCTAAACAATTGTCGGACCCTGAAATTTTTTATGTTGTTCAAGGAATAAAAGCTGGTGAAAAAGTGCTTCAAACACTTGAATCAAAAAGAAATGCTCCTTTGATTGCCGATTATATGACAGTGTGGTTGCAAATGCCCGAAAATATGATATATAAAGACAGCCTCGACTTTTATAAAACTAATCGTCAAAATGATGAATATCTAAGATTATATGGTGAATTAAGTAAAAATGTTCTTCCATTAATCGAAGCCGACGGGAAAAAGTTGTTTAAACTGTCTGATTATCAAAAGAAAGTTTATCAAAAAGAAGGAGGAATCCCTATATATGATTACAGCTATACTGTTTTTGGAGAAGTTTTATACGGTTATGAAACAATTGAAAAAATAAGTTCAATTAAAACAAAATTGAATAATAAACCTTTTGAAAATATAATGATTTTATCTGCTGGAATTATTTCAAAAACTGAATACAAAAAGCTGAAAAATAAAAAGTAATTTTGTAAAAATAAAAATTTATGGATATGAAAAGAAATATTATTATTTTGATTTTTCTTGCTTTCTTAAGTTTGATATCATATTCTCAGAAGAATGAGAATATAAAATTATATCAATTTAAACTGGATAATGGACTTACCGTATATTTGAACGAAGATCATAGCATTCCCAACGTATTAGGCGCTGTTATAATAAAAACCGGAGGAAAATATGATGACCCAAATCATACCGGGACATCTCACTATCTTGAACACATGATGTTTAAAGGTACTGATGAAATAGGTACAGTAGATTATGAAAAAGAAAAGGTTTTATTGGAGGAAATCAGAACGCAATATGATATTCTTGCTAAAACTACTGACGATCAGGAAAGAAAAAATATTCAAAAAAACATAAACAAACTTTCTCTCGAAGCAGGAAAATATGCAATTCCCAACGAACTAGACCGTTTACTCGACCAGATTGGGTCGAGTATGGTCAATGCTTTTACATCAGAAGAAATTGTGGCTTATTTTAATGTTTTCCCGTCCAATCAATTGGAAAAATGGTTAATACTTTACAGCCATAGATTTAAAAATCCTGTTTTCAGGCTTTTTCAGTCAGAACTTGAAACTGTTTTCGAAGAAAAAAATATGTATTCAGACGACTTTTTTACGAACCTAATAGAAAATTTCTATTCCAAACTTTATAAAAATCATCCTTATGGAACTCAAACAGTTATTGGTAAAGCCGAACATATTAAAAATCCGTCGTTGACAAACATGCAAAAAATGTTTGAGACATATTATATAGCAAATAATATGGCTTTAGTGCTTACCGGAAGTTTTGATACCAATCAAGCAGCGGATCTTATAAAATTATACTTTAGTGATTGGAAAAGCGGAGATGTTCCTAAATTTCCCGAATACAAAGAAGAACCTTTTAAAGGAGTTGAACGCTACGTAGTACGCATGACTCCCGTAAAAGTAGGATTGCTGGCATACCGTACAGTACCGAAAAATCATAGAGACGAGGTTGCTATTGAAGTATTTTGCAACCTAATTTATAATTCAGCATCCACCGGTCGTTTAAATAAGTTAAGTGCTAATGGGAAAGTTCTTGAGACCATGTGTTTTAATGATATTCGTAATGATCATGGAGCATTAATGGTAGTTTTCATACCAAAAATAGTGGGACAATCATTGAAAAATGCTGAAAAACTTGTTGTAAATGAAATCAAAAAAGTTTATACCGAAGATATTGATCCAAAATTTTTGGAATCAATAAAACTGAGTATGATTAAGGAATTTGAACAATCATTGGAAAGTCCTACACAAAGAGCCTTTTTAATTGGTCAGATGTTTGTTACGGGAAAAGACTGGGATGAAATTATGAATTATCCCAATGAGATTGCGGCTATAACAATTGAAGATATAAAAAGAATCGGGAATAAATATTTTGGAGATAATTACCTGTCGCTTCATTCAAAGATGGGATTTCCAAAGAAAGATAAGCTTGAAAAACCAGGATTTGACCCGATAATTCCAGAAAATGCCGAAGCCAAATCAAAATTTGCTGAAAAGTTCGAAAATATTCCCGACAAAGACATAATGCCTGAATTTATTAATTTCCAAAAGGACTTTTCATACAATATTTTGAACAACGGTATTGAGTTTTATCATGTTTACAATAAAGTTAATGATTTGTTTGAACTTACACTTAAATTCAAGAGTGGAAATTTAGATAACAGCAAAGCTGAACAACTTGCTCAATATCTTATGCTTGTGGGTACAGAAAATCTTTCTTATAATGAATTTAATCAAAAACTACAAAGTTATGCGTGCTCCTTTAGCATTGATGCCGGGGATAATTACTTTGTTGTTAAAATTTCAGGATTTGATAAATACTTCAATGAGTCTGTTGATTTGATTTTAAATTTATTGTACAAACCGGAAAAAGATAAATCTAAAATTAAAAAATTAGTGCAAACATCTGCATTTACAAGAAAATATGAGAAGAAATCTCCTGACGATTTATCTTCGGCTTTGTTTGAATATGGAGTTTATGGGGAAAATTCCCAATATTTGCGTAGAACAACTCATAAGGAGATTTCAAAACTAAAACCCGATGACCTGATACAAGTACTTAATAATATTATCAACAGTGGTGTTAGTGTTCATTATTCTGGAACGCTAAATGAAAAAAATATTGCTGAATATTTGAATACAAAGATAATAACTAATAATTCCAAAAAGGGAAAAGAATTTCCGGAGATATTGCCTCGTAAAGAGTATTCTGAAAATACAGTATTGATTTTAGATGATCCAAAATCTTTACAAAGCAGGATTAATTTCTATGTAACTGGAAATATAAACGATGAAAGGGAACGTGCTATTGCTGGAGCATATAATCATTATTTTGGCACTGGAATGTCGGCAATAGTTTTTCAGGAAATAAGAGAATTTCGTTCTATGGCATACTCAGCTTATGCAGTATATAGAAACGGCGAAAACTTTAAAACTAAAGGATATTTACAAGCTTTTGTCGGAACACAATGTGATAAAACTATAGATGCAATTTCCACAATGGATAGCTTGATCAATAACATGCCTTTAAAAGAAAATAGATTGACAGATATTCAAAGGTCATTGATTCAGTCTGTTAACAGCGGTAAACCTGAATTTCGACAATTGACACAAAGTGTAGAGAGATGGAAAAACCAGGGATACAACTATGATCCTCGAGAAGTTGAATTTAAAGTTTACAAAAAATTAAACTTTGATCAAATTTTGGAGTTTTATAAAAATAATGTTCAAAAACGGCCGATGTTAATTACTATTGTAGGAAATAAAAAAGATATTGATCTCCAAAAATTGTCAAAATTCGGGAAGGTTGTTTATGTTGAAAAGAAGCAAATTGTTAATTAGCAATACAGATTTTATTCTATGAAAAAACTTTCGTTTTTTTTGTTTATTTTTGTAGGGATTGTTTTTGCTGTTTATTCACAGGGAACAATCAAAGTTTTGACATATAATCTTTTAAACTTCAATAATTACACCTCTGACTGTACACAATCTAATAATAATCATGTTGACAAAGCTGCATATTTAAAAACAATAGTAAAGAATCAAAATCCGGATTTATTATTGTTTTGCGAATTGGGAACAAATATAAGCGCAACCTATACTACAAATTATATTCTTGGTAATTCTCTTAATGTAGATGGAGAAACAAAATGGCGTGCAGGTTCTCCTACAGGAACATATCTAATAAATGGGTTCTTCTATGATAAAAACAAGTTTGAATTGCTTTCCCAACCAGTTATAAGTACTAGCTTAAGAGATATAAACGTTTATAAACTGAAATATAAACTCAGCTCAGTAGATGTGTATTTGAATGTTATCATTGCTCATTTAAAAGCCGGGTCTTCTGAAAGTGATATTCAACAGCGTAGAGATATGGTGCAGGCAATCTTTGATTGGTTGTCCACACAAAATGCTAACGAAAATTTTATAATTGCTGGGGATTTTAATGTAACAAGCAGCAGTGAACCGGCATTTCAATTGCTAATAAATCCAAACAATCCTTCGTATGCATTTTACGATCCTGTAAATAAATTGGGTCAATGGAATAATAACTATGGTTTTAGGCATTATCATACTCAATCTACTCATGAAGATTTCAACTCTGATTGTCATTCCGGGGGAGGATTAGATGATAGATTTGACTTTGTTTTGATAAATGCTTCGGTAAAAGACGGTACAGCTGGTGTTAAATATAAAGAGGATTCCTACTGGGCAGTAGGACAGGACGGTATGAGGTTTAATATGAGTATTAACAATCCTGTTAATACAACTTTACCTGAAGAAGTGATCACCGCTCTTTATCACATGAGCGATCATTTGCCGGTTGTGGCAGAGTTTTATATTGGCGAACAGAATTCCATAATATCTTTATCTTCCAATCCGGATTTTTATGTAAACGTTGATAATCCGGCATGTGATAATCTTAATTTTGTGGTAAAATCATCTTACCCCCAAAAAATTCATGTTAACATTTACGATATTTCGGGTAAACTGGTAAAATCGCTAAATGAAATATATTCATTATCCGAACAATTGCATCAAATTAATGTTCATGATTTATGTCCGGGTATTTATATTTTAAACTTCCGAGGCGAAAAAGAACATCAAACTGTGCGATTAGTAAAAACTGGTTGTGAGTAATGCCTGATTACAAAAATCTTCTAAATAAATTAAGGCAAATAAACTCCTCTAAACTTGATTCTTTGTTTGGAAGTTTACATGAGAAATTTTTTTGCGATTTTGATTGTTTAACTTGTGCAAATTGTTGTAAACACTTAGGCCCACGTTTTAACACACATGATATTGATAAAATTTCACATCTTTTGAAAATCAGAAGTTCCGATTTCATTGAGAAATATTTGAAAATTGATGAGGATGGGGACTATGTTTTTAAAAATATGCCTTGTCCTTTTTTAGGAGAAGATAATTATTGTTCGGTTTATGATGTTCGTCCAAAAGCATGCAAAGATTACCCTCATACCAATAGGAAAAATATTCGAGGTATTCTTGAATTATGCAATAAAAATATAAAATTTTGTCCGGCTGTGGAATATGTTTTTAAAAATTTAGAAATTATGAGACAGCAACGTAAACTGTAAAGTTTTAATTACCTCAAAGTACTTATTGTAAAAAAATTGTTATTTGCGTAAAGCTTAATAAATTTGAACTTTGAAGTTTTTGGAACACCATCAATTATTGTTTATGCTAGACAGAATTATTGCCAATTTACAAAACAGTCGGAATGTAAATGATTAATGCTTAATTCGGGTTATATAATCTATTTGAAGATGTGTGAATATTTCAATTTTTATTATATTTGCACAAGTTGGTTAATTGAAAAACATTTTAAAAATTAAAAAATACAAAAAGTGAAAACACAATCCTTTCTGGCAAGAAATTTTGCACCATGCAATTAAGGGATGTCGTAAATGTGGAAGTGTATTTTTTAAAATTTTGAAGATGTATTTATGAATTGGAGAGATGTTTTTTTAAAAAATAAAAATATATTTCAAATATGTGTTGATAAATCATTTTACTTTTTATTTTGCAATAATTTGTTAATTGACAAACATTAAAAAAATGAAACAAAAAGCCAAAAAAGTAAGACGTAATCCTTTTCCCAAAGAAATTGTAAGCCTTCCAATCAAGGAATGTCCTCATTGTGGGAGCAAACATTTT
>LUZK01000113.1 GCA_001603595.1 Bacteroidales bacterium Bact_19 | reverse complement strand
ACCGTTACCAACAGCACTACTGGATGTTCCACTACAGCTACTACTAATGTTACCGTCAATACTAACCCAATACCTAATATATCTCCTGCAACAATAAATATTTGCGTTGGACAAAGTACAACCATTACAGCATCTGGAGGTACAAATTATAGTTGGAATACAGGTTCGATAAACTCCACTATTACTGTTAGCCCTTCAACTACAACTACATACACAGTAACTGTAACTAACGCAGTTGGCTGTACATCTTCTATCAATTCAGTCATCAATGTAACTGTTCCAAATATTGCAAATATTCAAGGGAACGATTATATTTGGGCAGGGTATGTCAACGAAAACTGGGAGAATTCGGGTAATTGGATATTTTACGACGGAATAGTTTATTCTCTTGCTTCAACAATTCCTTCTATTTCCAATAATGTTCATATCATAGATTTTTCAAGCTGCGTTGCAAATCAATCGAATGTTTTAAGTTCGTCTAATGCTGATTGTCATGACATAAATATTTATTCATCTCTCACTTTACAAAATAATTCAAATCTTAATGTTAAAGGGAACTTTAATAACCAGGGAACATTAAACATAATGAACAGTTCTGTCACCTTCTCCGGCAGTTCAGCTCAAAATGTGCGTTCCGGTACGGCCAACTTCTATAATGTCATTTTCAACAATTCACACAATGGAGATTCAGATATTACTCTACTCGACGATATGAGAGTAACCAATTCTGCAACCTTCACAAATGGTATTGTTAATACCGGATCTAACAAGTTTATATTAAATTCCGGAGCAAGTGTTAATATGGGAACTTCAACTTCTTTTGTTGACGGGACCATTCAGATTACTAATTCCGGAATGATGACACTACCTACCGGTCATGTAAATACCAGAAATATCGGTGCCGGAAATCAAAATTATAAAATCTGGGCACCGATCGGAATAAATCCGGTGGCAAGTACAACTACCACCGTAAGATATTTCTTCGACAATACAGGTATGCCCGACTGGTGGGAACACGGAGGAAATATGGATGCTACTCTACACCATGTAAGCGACAGAGAATACTGGCTGGTAAACTCTACTGAAAACTTTGTCAATGTAACTCTTTACTGGAGAAATAACAACCACCCGAATGGTGCTGTATGTGTTCACAGTTTCTGTGAAGGTGATAATGTTTTTTATCAGGCTGATTTAAGCGTAGCTTATTGGTCAGGGACAATGTGGCGTGACGCAGGAGGTTCGGTTTCCGGAAATCACGACAATGGAAATATTACCAGTGCATTGCAAATTCCTTTAGGAGCAAAAGCTCAAACTTACATAACTTTTGGTTCTAAACAGAATCAAAATCCTTTACCTGTTGAGCTAGTTAAGTTCTATGCGATTTGTGATAAATATTCTGCAGAATTATTATGGGAAACTGCCTCTGAAACAAATAACGATTATTTCATTATTGAAAAATCCCGTGATATGCAGAATTTCCATGTCGCTGGAATAGTGAAAGGTTCTGGAACTTCAAATCAAACTAATTCATACAAATTAAAAGTGAATGAACTTTTCCGTGGAGATAATTACTTCAGATTAAAGCAAGTTGATTTCGATGGTAAAGTAAACGAATACAACACTATTGTTGTGAATTGTGATAAATCAGATTTAGGCTCACCTTCAATGATTGTATATCCAAACCCATTCAACAATGAAGTGAATGTTGTTATTGAAAACATAACAGACAATGAATTTAGTCTCGAAATATTTGACGAAAGTGGAAGAAGTGTTTTCTCAAACACTTATCAATCAGAAAGAATGGATGTTCATAAATCATTGAACCTCGATTACCTTGCTCCTGCAGTTTATTACATCAGGATGAAATCTCAAAATCACGTTCTGAATACTAAAATTATTAAAAAATAGCTTTTAACAATTTTTCAGTAATAATAATTAAAAGCGTATCGAAGTCTAATAAATAGTATTTCGATACGCTTTTTTTGTTTTTACATATTAGGAACTATTTTGGAGTCAGAAGGTAGAAAAAGAAAAGTAAAATACTACAAAAATAACACAATCTACTCCAATCGTACAGTAAAACTTCAATTAAACCCATAATCAGCATTAGGAATGTAATGCGATATTGTTTCGTGGGTGGGTTCGTCTATGCCATCCACTGAGAATTGCCAAAATACGGGCGTTTCGAGAGCCTCAACGCCCTAATATTTCGGTCTTCAGGGAAATTTTGCATCCTCCAATTCAGAATTTGATATAACAATGAGCATGAATTCTACTTCAAAAAACAAAATACATTATCAAAATTATTCTTTAAATTTAATACCTCCAAATAACAAAATCATTTAGTAAATTTTCTTTTCTGGATGTAGGTTGTTGTTTGCCATTACTAAGCTCATTTACACCATCAAAAATATAGTTTCGTAGCTCACTTACGGTAATTACTTTGTTTTTATCGGCATCAGCTTTATATTCTTTTATTCCCTTGAGCAAACAATATGTAAAAATACCATTCTGAATATTTTCATTTTCGAGAGCATACCCGGTTCCTGATGCAGCAGAGATAACAACAGCTCCTGTTCCCTTCTGTAGATCAGCAAATAAAATCTTCATTAATTCATAGGAATTTTTTAATCCCGTTTTGGGTTTATTGTTTGATTTTTGAGCAAACAGAGTTACCCCGCGAGTATTATCACCATCTTTAGAATCCAATGCAAGATCATCGTCTTTATCAACTTCGCCGGAATGACAGGCATCCATTAGTAAAAGTTTATTTCGGGCTGGGATTCCATCAAGAAGCCCCTCAATATCATCATATTTTATTCCACGCTTGGCCGGATCGTTAAAATCTATATCATAAGATGCAAAGTAAAAATCAAGATTATCATCCAGAAGTCCGTGTCCGGCTATGTGAATTACTACATAATCATCAACTTTTGTTTGCAATAATTTTTGTTTCAAAGCCAGAACATTTTCTTTGGTGCAATTCACATTATATAATGTATCAATAAAAATTTTATTGTAATCCCGTGATTTTGTAGAAAATAGCTTAACAAATCCACGCCCGTCGTTGATTGTATATCTTAAACTGTATTCAGACTGTTTATAATCCGCAACAGCAAGAGATATTAAATATAAATCCGGTTTTTCTTTGATTGTTTTTTCATAGAATACTTCGATTTCTTCTTTTAAAGATTCAACACCTTTTTCGTTTAAACAAGATACCTGAATTAAGTTTTTGCCCGCTGATAAAGGTATTTGAATTTCCTGAATCAAATTTTTTGAAGATTTTTCTCTAACGTTTAATCCTTGGCTGCCATAAAGAGGCACATCATTTACATACACATTTATCCTGTCAATTAAATAATTGTCATCCCAGGTTTTGATATTCAAATTTTGCAGTCCCTCGTTGTTACGGAATTTTATTTCATGAGAATTTAAAATTTCGATTTTTGGTAAATTCATTTTGCCTTCAAGCATTTTTTCAGTAAATCCAAATTTTGACAGTCGTTTAGTGTATGCAGAATGGTACAAATCAACTATATCAGGGTCAAAATACTTAAGTTGCTTTAAAACTAAATCCGGACGATTAAATTTAAGATCGAATTGATCTGCCGGAAAAACTTTAGCGTCAAAATTAAAACCAAGTCCTGTAATTGCATCTCCGGCAGCCATATAGTAATTATCCGGAGTAACAAAAATTAATTTTCCCATATCCACAACGTAAACAGTTAATAACAATTCTCCGCTATTCAAATCCCAGATATTAACCGAAGCATCCATCGAACTGCTTATTAGGAAATTCTTTTGTGTTAAAATTTCAAAATCTGTAATATACGATTTGTGTCCGATATATTTTATCGTATTATTTCCGGTTTTTCTTTCAATTTCAAATCCTCTACAGATATATTTATCTTTTGTAACAGGGTTAATTTTTATAAGATATTCATTTTCGTCAGATACTTCGGATTTTGAAGAGATGACCAACAAATTTGGATTTTCCCTGAAATTAATATTTTCAATTCTTACATCTTTATTTTCATTGTAACCTGTCAGGTTTAAATTAAAATTTGTAGCATAATCCGCTTTTTCGCCGAAGCCGTAAAATTCCTTGTTGTTTGAAAAATTTAATTGATAAAACTTATGTGTATTATTCTTTGACATCAAGCCCAGATTTTCCTTTTTTGGTTTACGCTTGTCTTTTTCTTTATCCAGATTCAAATCCGAAACCGACGAAACCTTCAGAACAGGATTCCCTAAACCCCATTTACCCCCTGAGTAAGCAATGTTTGTGTTATCAGGATTTAAAGCCACAGAATATACATTTTTATCATACCATGTTTTATTCTCAGCATTTGAGGTTACCTTATCCTGAATACTTTTTATGTTAAAAGTTTCTTTAAATTTTGTAGTTCTTGGATGAAGAATAAAATATTTGAGAACATATTTATTTTCAAAGTCAGCAATAGCGGCTCTATTATCTCCACCTGCAGTTGCAATAATTTTGTAATTTTTTCCCATATCAACATCGTTTATGCGTCCGGTATGAACACTTATTCCATTGCAAGTGATTTTGTCGTTTTCAAATTCCATCAAATAAACAAATCCAAGTTCATCACCAAAGCATACAACACTTTCTTTTGGATGTGTTTGCATTGCAGTTACATTAAAACTTCTTGGTATTAGTCGTTTTTCGAATTTAAATTCAGGTAAGGACCAAACCGATACAGATCTGTCGGATGAAGCGATGGCAACATATTTATTATTATCGGAAAAAACAATGTCGTTTATACTCAAGTAGTGTTTATGTTCAACTTTTATAGTATTTAACTTGGAATTACAGAAATAAATGTATCCTCTTTCGTCGCCGGCAATAACAAATTTTTCGTTTTGCGAAATTGCTGCATAAGAAAAGTGGGTGTAAACATCTCGATTTATAAGCGACTTACCGTCATATTTAACTATAGACCCAAATATTTTTATTCTGTCATCAAGTTTTTTTCTTTTAATTTGCTTTGAAACTTTATGCAATTCCAAAGTTTTTAAATTAAATTCATAAGACTGATTTTCAAAAGCAACGATAATTCTTTCCGGATTTGAGAAACTTATTGATTTTATAAAATCATTTCCCGGAATTTTTATTTTGTAAAACATTCGTCCAGAGATGAAATCATAAATAACTAACTCATTATTAACATCTGCCGTTGCAATATAACGAGATTCAGGATCCCATTCTGCAAACATAATCTCTCCCGAATGCCCGGCTTGTATTACCGGTATAACTTTTTGGGCTTTAATAATTCCGAAAAATAAGAATACTGAGATACCTATTAATATAATGTTTTTCATGATTATTAAATTTATATTTCGTTTATATTCAATTCCTTAATTATTAAAGTTTGTTTATTGCATCTTAATGTTGGTAAATTCGTGAGCATTTTAATATTTTCAATGATTTCATTCAACATAATTTTTTTCAATTACTATTATTTTTGTTTATAGTATTGTAAGAAATCTCTACTGTTATCTTTTCCTGAAGGAATCATGTAAGATACTCCTATACCAAAATTTACACCTTGTATTGACTTTGAAGGAATAATAAATGGTTGAACGAATAAATTCGTTATGAAAAATTTTGTTACATAAACATCAAACAATAATGAAGGAACAATATGGAATCTTGACTTCCATAATGCTAAGTGAACCGAAGAATCATCGAAATCTAAAAAAGCATCTGCTAATGAATCAACTGTACCATCATAATTAATCATTTCGTATTTGTTACTATTAGAAAGTTTCATTTCCCTGTAAACCGGCAATCTAAAATTAAGAGCAAAGCCAATGGCATAATGAACCGGACCGGTATAGAAGTGGTATTTATATGCTCCTGAAAGCATGGGTATCACCATAAACGAACTCAGTTTGAGAGTATCGAATCCTGCTCCCGGAATTACCTTATCAGGAGTATAAACATAATCGCTTGTAAAAAAATCAATTGCAGGCGTAAAAACCAATCTATGTCTTTTTAGTCCGATGTCAAAAGGCAAGCCAGTGTAAAGAGAAGCTGCACTTGCAGAAACCGGATTAGCCGCATATAAAGTATTCTCGAAACTGAAATTAAAATCTTCGCCTTTCCTTAGCAATCCATAGCTAAACGCAGCTGAATATCCCCTAACAAGTTGTTGCGAAATACCACTAATTGTAACAAACAGAAAAAATATTAACAAAAAACAAAATATTTTTTTCATAATTTCTGATTTATTTTAAATAAAATGTATCTTTGACAAAGTTATTATTTTTTTTTACGAATATATTAAAAAATTAAACAAAATAAAAATTACAATTATGAAAACTATTTTAACTGTAATTATTTTAATTTTCGGGTTTAAAGTAATGCTTGCACAAGGATTACATTTTGGTCCTCAAATTGGTTTTGCAAGTACGACTATAATAGAAAAAGGTCCTGTAGGGGCAATAGATAAAAGTCTAAAAATGGGATATCAGCTTGGAGCTGCTGCTGAATTTGAAATTATGAGCTTTCTGTATGTCGGCGGTTCTATAACTTTTTTTAACAAAGGTGATAAAATTAAAGGTGATGGATTCAAATCTAAAACAAATTTCGGGTGTCTCGACATTCCAATAAATATAGGTTACAAGATGCCTCTTGGAAATATAAGTGTTTTTGGAAGTATCGGACCATATACCAGTGTAACAATTATGGGTAAAAGTGAATACATCATCTACGATCAAAACGGCAATGTGGAGTATGAACATTCTCACCCTGCTGAAATTGGAGGTGAATATGGTTATTATAAAAGATTTGATACAGGTATTACTGTTGCAGCAGGAGTTGAATTTAAACAATATCAATTAAAGATTAATTATGCTCGCGGCTTTACTGACTTTACCAACACTGATTTTATTAAATCTTATAATTCTATTATGAATATTTCCGCAGCTTATTTCTTTGGAAGAAATTATTGATTTAAATTAATCTGATTACTTTTTTTAATTTAACAATTATGGACAATTAAGTTGTAATAAAATTGTCTTAATTCACTTGACACCATAACTACTTTCGTGTTTTTATTAATACTTCGAGATAAAACAATTTCCCCAATTAAACTTACTGAATTAAAAATTTAAGGCATAATTCTTGAGTTAAGAAAATTTTTAAAAATTTAAAACATGCAAAAAACAAAGATTTTACTGTTTCTTGTTTTAAGTGTCATAACAATTATTTCAAATTCACAGGCATTACAAAACATCAGAGGAACTGTAACAGATAAATATACGGGAGTACCAATTCCGGGAGTAAATGTAATAATTTCCGGAACCGATCCTATAATTGGTACTGCAACAGATACAAAAGGAGAATTCATAATTCAAGGAATTACGGTTGGTAGAGTTGATATTCAGGTTAGTGCAATAGGTTATAAGCCGATTTTAATGAAAAATCTATTGATTACTACCGGAAAAGAGTTGGTTCTAGAAATAAAAATGGAGGAAGATATATCTATCTTAGACGAAATAGTAGTTAAAGCCGAAACTGACAAATCCAAAGCAATAAACAAGATGGCAGTTGTTAGTGCAAGGAGTTTCAATATTGAAGAAACTGAAAAATACGCCGGTAGCTTAGGGGATCCAAGTCGAATGGCACAGAATTTTGCCGGAGTTTTCACTGCCGGAGATCAACGTAATGACATCATAATAAGGGGTAATAGTCCTTCGGGATTGCTATGGCGTCTTGATGGGGTAAACATTCCAAATCCTAATCATTTCGGTGCACTTGGAAGTACTGGGGGTCCTGTTAGTATGCTAAACAACAATTTACTCACAAACTCTGACTTTTTTACAGGAGCTTGGCCTGCAGAATTTGGGAATGCAATATCTGGAGTTTTCGATCTTAATATGAGAAACGGGAATAATCAAACACGCGAACATTTATTTCAAATTGGTTTCAATGGATTCGAACTTGGTACGGAAGGACCTATTTCGAAAAAGCATAACAGTTCGTATCTGATAAATTACAGAAATTCAACTCTGAATGTACTGGATAAAATCGGTTTTCCGGTTGCAAGCGGAGCAATTCCAAAATATCAAGACCTTACTTTTAAAATAAATATCCCTACACAAAAAGCCGGGAGGTTCAGCTTTTCGGGAATTGCCGGAAATTCATCTATTTTTTTCGATCATAGAAATAACAACGATGAAACTTATGATAACTATAGCGGAGCTGATACAAGAAATGCAGCATCAATGATGACGTACAGTCTCCATCATCTTTATTTCCTCAATGAAAAATCACGTATCGAGACATTTATTAATTACTCACAATCAGGTGTAAAAACCACGATTGAAGATGTAAAATACAAACTCGACACAGCACATCTTTCTTCATCAGGAGATTCAATTTATATTATGAATAAAAAATTATTTTTTCACGAAAACAATTTTGAAACAAAAGCAACAGCAGGAAGTAAATTCAAACATAAGTTAAATTCAAAAAATTATTTCGATCTTGGAATTTCTGCCGAAATTTTTAATATCAATTATCTTGATTCTGCGTATGTTGGCGAAAGTTTTCCCTGGCCAAATAAATATATTAAACTTACCGAAGTTGATACGAGTGGTTTAATTTTGCTTCAAACTTATGCTCAATGGCATCATCGCTTCAATAATAATCTGGAATTATTCTCTGGCATACATTTTCAACATCTCAACCTAAACAAAAAATCTATCGCAGAACCCCGTGTAAGTTTAAAATATTCTATTAACTCCAAAAATTCTATTGCCTTTGGATATGGTTTGCACAGTCAAATTCAGTCATTATTTTTATATTACACCAAAACACCCGTTGACAGTATTCCCGAAAGCTACATCGAAAATAATAAAAACCTAGATTTTACAAAATCACATCAATTTGTAATTTCATACGACTGGAATCCGATAAACGATTTTAGATTAAAACTTGAAGCTTATTACCAATACCTTTTTGACGTTCCTGTATTAAATACCCCATCGTACTATTCGGTATTAAACAGTGGTGCAGGATTTTATCAACAAAGGGTGAATAACCTTGTAAACGAAGGCTATGGTCGGAATTACGGAATAGAACTTTCAATCGAAAAATTCTTCAGTAAGCATTATTATTTTTTAGTTACTGCTTCATTATTCAATTCTGAATATAAAACTCTAGAAAACAAATGGAGAAGTACAGTGTTTAATAACAATTATATTTTAAATGCTTTAGCAGGTTATGAGTTTGTAATTAAAAAATCAAAACTGCTATCAATAGATTTAAGAGCTGTTTACGGTGGCGGTAAAAGATTCATTCCAATATTTATGGATGAAGATGAAAATATCGTTTACGATTTTGATAATGCTTTTGCCGAAAAAACAGCTCCATATTTCAGAACAGATTTGAGAATAAGTTACAAGCTCAACATGAAAAGAATTACCCAAGAATGGGCTATTGATTTCCAAAACATTACAAATCACCAAAACATTTACGGACAATTCTTTGATACAGGATCACAACAGGTTAAATATTCCTATCAACAAGGCTTCTATCCCATGTTCTTGTATAGATTAACATTTTAACTAAAAATTTGACAACTCTGCAGATTGTTGTTTTATCTTAAATGAAAACTAAAATTGAAAATAATGCCTCGATTCTGTTAACATCTTAATCTCTCACTGTTTTCAAAATTCTTCGAATAAAAAACGGCAGCTATAACTACAAAGCCACCGTAAAACTTGATTTTATTATGATAAGCTAAACTTAAACTTTAAATTCAATAAATTCTTCTGTCATTGCTCCACAAGGACGAACAACTCCGAACTTCACCTTTTCTCCTGATTTGGCGGTAACCTGTAATTTAATTGTTCTCTCCCAGCTCATATCATCAACTTTTACCCAATCTGTGCCGCTAATAATTTTTAAACCTTCTGTATTAAATTTTGTGTCGGCTACATTTATTTTACAACCTTTATGAATTGTAGTAACTTTTACTTTCAGTATTATATCTTCACCTGTTTTATACTTTGATTTCTGTTGTCCCTGAACCGTAATACTAATATCACAAGCCAACACAGCAGTTAACGACAGAAAAACAATCGCAACTGTTAAAAATAATCTTTTCATAATTTACTGTTTTAAAATTTTATAAGTAACTAATTTTTTATCGTAGGCAATATTTACAAAATATGTGCCTGATTTAATATTTTCGGCTTCGGGATACCAGATAAAAATATGTTCACCGCTTTCATATTTTTGCGAATAAAATTGCTTGACAAGTTTTCCATCCACAGAAAAAATGGAGACATTCAGATTTTTTGCTTCGGGCAATGAAATTCTAATTTGTAAAATATCTTTAACCGGATTAGGGTAAATTTCCACCTTTCCTCCGGATAAAACCTGTTCTACCGAAGTTGTTCCATAGGTTTGTAATGTTAAATTTTTAAAAACCAGCTTATTTTGTGAATTATAAGTAAAATATACATCCGATGGATTTTGAGTTTCTATTACACCCTTTGTGAAAGGAAAAGCTACCCAAGGACCATCAGGTTTTGTTGGTTGTGCCGAATTGTCTTCAGTAAATTCAATATAAACTTTATAGTTACCATCAGGAAGAAGATTTCCATTTTTATCCTTTCCATTCCAAATGGCAGTGTGACTTTGGTGCGAAGTTAATGTCGCTCCTGTAATTGCATCAATTGTGTTACCCGATGACATTTGATTCCATTTCACTAAATGAACCTTATATGTTCCTCCGGCAAGGCGTAAAGTTCTTTTAAACACATCATTCTGATCAGTTATCCATATTGCCATAACATGCTTTGGATTATACTGTCCACCATATGATTGTGTTGTTACAGTAAATCTCATAACGGTGTCGCCTTCAGCTTTAATTGACACAATTTCGGGCTTTTGTGACTTTGCCGTAAAAAACAATGCATTAAGCAAAACAAGTAAAATAATCTTTCTCATAAATCAAAAAAATTAAAAAATTCTAAATGTAGTTGGAATATTAAAACAAAACCTTAAATTTTTCATTTTAAGTTTATTTGTATTTTCAAAGATTACAGTTCCCGGAATTATGCTTTCAGAATTTGATAAGAAAATTTGAAAAACATGCCTCGGTCCGGAATGAATCTGAATTCCTACAGATAGAGAATGATTATTAATATCTTCCGACACAATTTGATTTAAAGGAAAATAAAAATACTCACAAGCAAAATAAATCATTCGTGTTAGTTTATAATTGCCGGTAAATCCCACACAAAAAATGTCATTCTTATCAAGTGAAGAATTTACCAAATTTTGGTGAATATGAGAAAAACTCAATTGAACAGAAAACGCTTCGTTTATTGAACGAGAAATCATCAAACTGTTATAATAAAAAATTCTCTGCCAGCTTTCCTGAACAGGATCAGGCAAATTAATTAAAACGGGACTATAATTTATCGAAGTAAATCCACTTATTTCAACCGGAAATTTAGAAGATTGCTTCATAAAACGATATTTTAAATACCCGTCAAAATACTTTTTACGACTTGTATTTCCAACACCGACAGTAAAATTACGCGTCAATCCAAGGTCTATTCCTACACGGGAATTTGCCTGATACATACCAAACATTCCATCAATTCCCTGCCCTATCATTCCCATGTGATGAGTAAGCAATAATTTCATCTCTCCCTTTTTCAAAACATTTGTTACAGGAAAATTAAAAACCTGGATTGTTGGAAAAACTTTTTCAACGAAATTTTCAGAAGAACTTTCCAGAAGTGAATTATCTATAGGAATATCTTGCGACATTACAACATTCGCATATAAAACCAAAAAACAAGAATAATATAATATTTTCCGCATAAAAAATTATTAAATTAAACCTACAGAAAGAATTTAAAAAAAAATGCTTGCATAATGATTTGATTATTCAACCGGATTATAAATCCATTTTTGTAATTTTTTTAATGAACAGCTGTCAAGTTCTACCCCCTGATGATCATTATTTTTTACATAGTCATACAGCTGCATCCCCTCATGCTGCAAATAATCTATCACTGCTTGGTATGAATCCAGATCACATCCGCTAACGGCTTGATTTGTATGGCAATAACTACAATTATTATCTAATATTGTTTTAATATCCTCATTATAAGTAACAACAATACATCCGCAAACATTTTGATTATTATTACTTAAATAATCCTCAAGATTTTCACTCTTACAAGAAAAAATTACTAAAAGAATAACAACAAGCACCGTGAAATTAAATGCTCTCATAAATATTTTTTTGCAATTATAATAATTTTCTGAAAGATGGCTCAATGCTATTTTAAATTTTTTTCACTTAACATATTAAAATTTTGTTAACTTATTTTGTTTTATTTTACATTTTAAGTATTTTTGTAAAATATTTGTTAACTTAAAATTATGAGAGAAAGAATAATTATTTCTGCATCAACGCTCTTCAAAAAATACGGCTTTAAAAAAGTAAATGTCGAAGATATATGCAAAGAAGCAGGCATAAGTAGAGTTACTTTCTACAAATATTTCAAAAACAAGATTGAGTTAAGCCTTGAATATTTGCAAAAACTTTTCGATGAAAATATTTCAGATTATGAAAAAATAATCAATTCCGAAATCGAATTTGGCGAAAAACTTCAGAAGATTATTGAGCTCAAATTAAAAACTGCCGGAGAATTTAGCATGGATTTTATAAAAGAACTATATTATTCGGATATTCCTGAGGTAAAATCATTTTTCGACGAACAAATCAGATTAAATCAGATTAGAACAATAGAATTTATTGAAACTGCAAAAAATCAAAATTACATAAAACCTGAAATTCCGACGAATTATATTCTGTATCGTATAAATAATGTTATCAAAGAATTGCAAGATGAAAAATTATACAGTTTTTTTTCAAATTCCACAGAACTAACCCAAACAATCATAGATACTTTTTTTTACGGAATTATAAAAAATAAACAATAAAACCAAAACATATGAATGAGGAAATTATCAGATTAGAGAATTTGAGTAAAACTTTTGTTTCGGGCGAAATTCAATTTACAGCTCTGAAAGATATAAATCTAAGTTATAAGAAAGCTGAATTTACTGGGTTGATTGGTCCAAGCGGTTCGGGAAAAACCACACTTTTAAATATCCTTGGATTACTTGATAAACCAACAGAAGGAAAATACCTTTTGTTTGGTGAGAATACACAAAACTTTAACTCCAAAACAGCTTCTGCATACCGTAAAAAACATATTGGGTTTATATTTCAGACTTTCAATTTATTGCCGGTATATACAGTTTATGAAAACGTAGAGTTATCCCTATTACTTCTTAAAAAATCCGAAAGCGAACGCAAAGAGGCAGTAATGCAAGCCCTTGAACTCGTTGGGTTAAATGACTTAAAAGACAAGAAACCTCCGCAATTATCCGGAGGTGAATCTCAAAGAGTTGCAATTGCAAGAGCTATTGTAAAAAAACCGGAAATTGTTATTGCCGACGAACCTACAGCAAACCTTGATGCTAAAAATGCACATTATATTATGCAAACTATGATTAGAATAAACAAAGAGCTTAAAACATCCTTCATTTTTGCCACTCACGACGAAAAGGTTATGCAATATTTAAGCAGAATAATCAAACTTGAAGATGGTAAGGTTTCAGAAGATTTAAAAATTAATTCCTAAAAAGAATACTAATGAAAACAGAAATAAAAATAGCTTTTAAAAATTTTTTCGGTGGAGGAATCAAAACATGGCTTAATTCTGTTGCAATATCAGTTGCTTTTGTTTTTATAATTTTTTACAACGGAATGATTGACGGATGGAACCAACAAGCTCTAAAAGATGCAATTGATTGGGATTACGGCTACGGACATTTGATTCATAAAAATTATGATCCTTTTGATATTTTTACCATTTCTAAATCTCACGAAGCCATTACAAAAGATTTAACTGAAAACTTAACGCCGGTTTTACTCGGGCAGGGGAATATTATAGTTAACGACTTGGCATATCCTATTTTAATCAAAGGCATTGACCCCAATCAAAATATAGTTAAAATTCCAACCACAAATTTAAAAAACAACACTGCTGTAATCGGGAGTAAAATGGCATCGGAGTGTGATTTAAAACTCGGAGACAGTATTAAGATTCAATATTTTAATTTTTCGGGAGAGGTTGATACGGCAAGTTTTAAAATTGTTGAAATTTTCAATACTAATGTTCCTTTTGTTGACAACGGACAAATTTGGATTTCGATTGATGATCTCAATAAAATGCTTGGGACACATAATCATGCAACATATTTCATTGCTCATAAAAATTTCGAAAACATAAACTCTCAAACATGGAAATTTATTTCACAGGAAGAACTAACAAAACCAATGCAAGAACTTATTAATACTAAAAAAGTCGGAGCAGCAATTATTTATATACTTCTCCTTGCCATTGGACTAATGGTTATATACGATACCATTGCATTAGCAATTTTTCGCAGACAAAAAGAAATAGGAACTCTTGCTGCTCTCGGTTTAACTCAAAAAGAAATTCTAAGAATCTTTATCATCGAAGGAATTTGTTATTGCATCGGGGGAATTATAATAGGCCTTATTTACGGAATACCTTTATTCTATTACCTTTCCAAGTACGGGATTTCGTTTCCGGTTTCTGGTGACAGTCTCGGAATTATAATGGCTCCAACAATATATTCGGTCTATTCTTTTGAGTTGATAGCAAATACAATTTTAATTCTGCTTCTGTCTTCAGCCTTTATAAGTTATCTGGCTGCAAAAAAAATAACAAAAATGAACATAGTTGACTCTCTAAAAGGAAAAGCATTATGATAAAGTTTATTATAAAAGGATTGTTAAGAGACAAATCAAGAAGTAAATTACAAATATTTATTGTTGCTATGGGAGTTTTTCTCACTGTAGCAATAAGCGGCTATCTCAAAGGTGTAACTTCAGACATGATGAACGAAACAGCGAGACTTAAGTCCGGACACGTAAGAATTACAACAAAAGCATATCTGGAAAAAGAAAAAAACTTACCAATTAATTTTTCGATATGTAATTATGAAAATTTAGTTTCAGAATTAAAAAAAGATTTTCCTGAGTTTTCTTGGACAGGCAGAACTTATTTCAGGGGAACAATATTATATCGTAACTCTTCGGAAAACACTAAACAAGGTCCTTTTATCGGATTAGGGTTGGAATTAAACTCAAATGGAGGAGACGAAATTAAAAGGTTGAATCTCAACAAGTCCATTTCTAAAGGGAAATTACCTGAGGTCTATAATGAGATACTTATTGGAGAAAAGTTTGCAAATAGAATAAAAATTAAACCCGGCGACAAATTGAAATTTATTACTCAAAATAAAGATAAGCTTTCAGTATCAAAAGAATTTGTAGTTGCAGGTACAATCAAATATGGGGTTAATACAATGGACAATGCCTTAATAATCCTGAATCAAAACGAAGCAGCAAAATTATTAGAACTCGAAAATTGTTGCACCGAAATTTTAGGATTTCTAAAATCTGGTTTCTATGATAACGATATTTGCGAAAAAACTCAAATAAACTTCAACAAAAAATTTCACGACACTAATAATCCTCAATCTCCTTTTATGTCGAAAATGAAAGACGACCCCGAATTTGGTTTTTACATCGAATATATGGAAAGTTTCACAGGATTGATGTCCTTGATTTTAATAATTATACTTTCGGTGGTTCTTTGGAATGCAGGACTATTGAGCGGTTTAAGAAGATACAATGAGTTTGGAGTAAGACTTGCCATGGGCGAAGAAAAATCTCAAATCTTTAAAACGTTAATATCAGAAGCATTTGTTATAGGGATAATTGGATCTGTTGCTGGAACAATTTTAGGTATCGGGGTTACTTTAATTTTACAACGTTATGGAATAAACATTACCGGAATGATGCAAGGAGGAACAATGATTATGCCTGATGTTATAAGAGCAAAATACACAAACGAATTGTTGTATATTGGCTTTATACCCGGTGTAATTGCAATGCTAATTGGGAATGCTCTTTCGGGGACAATGATATTCCACCGCAGAATTTCTTTGTTACTTAAGGAATTGGAAATTTAAGCTTTTATTAAAATTTTTTCTTGTAACATTTATTTGCTAACAAAAATTTTATATTTTTACATAAAAAAATTTATAATTTTAATTTATTAACCTCAATAATCAACAAACTATGAAAAAAATTGCTATTCTTTTATCATTCATCCTTATTTTTATAACAGTTTTTGGACAAACAGAAATTATCAATGAGCCCGTAAATTTAACACAGTTCAGAGGTCAGACCGGTAAAACCTTGCTTGTAAAAATAACCGGAACCAACCAAGGTAACGTTTGGGGAGGTGTTAATGGAATATACACTGATGATTCCAATATTGGAAAAGCTGCTGTTCATGCTGGTCTTTTAAAAGTTGGTGAACAAAAAGTTCTGAAAGTTACCATTGTGCCAGGGCAATCAAGTTATCATGGTAATACTCAAAACGGAATTACAACCAACAATTACGAACAATGGCATGGTAGTTTTAAATTTGAAGATGTAAAACAAGTTACATCAGATGAAGACATTTATAGCGAACCTATAAATTTATCACAATTTCGGGGGCAAAACGGAAAAACAATTTTTGTAAAAATAACCGGAACCATCCAAGGTAACGTTTGGGGAGGTGCTAATGGAATATACACTGATGTTACCGCCAAGTGTAAAAAACCAGACGACAGTACCAAAACAGAAAGTAAACCATTGTGAAAAGACAGAAAAACAAAATATTGACAAGACAAGAAAGCCGACACTCAAGCCGACCCGATGTTTTTTATTTTTTGCCCACTGCACATTAAAAAAAAGAATTTTTACCGACCCACATTTGGCACGACCTGTTCCGATTTATCGGAATTGCCTTTTGCCAGACACACGAGCCAAAACTTCGCAAAAGTCAAAGAGCCAAATTTTGCCAATACACATCAGAATATTAAACTAAAATTTGAAGTAGAATAAAATTTATCGAACCAAATTTCTATAAAAAAATAGCCAAATAACTTATTTTCTATATTAGAGCAAAATAATTGGAAATTAATTTGGAATTTTGGAAAACATA
>LUZK01000023.1 GCA_001603595.1 Bacteroidales bacterium Bact_19 | reverse complement strand
ATTCGAGCATTTAGCAATCCAATGATATTGTTTAGAATAATCTTTGTATTTCCATAAGTTACATTGTGGTAAGGACGCAATTCTAAAACCTTGGTGTAATAGTTAAGGCTTTTAGCAACATTAAAATTATATTCGTAATGTGCATTTCCTAAAAGATTGAGTGCGTCAACATATTCTGGATAAATTTCCAGCGACCTTTCGAGGTATTTTATGGAAAGTAAACACAAACTGTCGTGGATTTGTTTATTTTCTTTATTATAAGGTTTTTGTGCTTCTTCAAGAATTTTACCCCCTGCCGAACAAGTTGACTTTGCCGAATTATAGCTTGTTTTAACATCAGTTGTAAAGAGTGTAAGGTCGTTTTCCCAGGCTTTGTTTCTACTTATGGTTTTTATCGAATATAATGAAAGGATAACTATCATAACAGTTTTAACAGAATACTCATAAATCATCTGATTCTTTATTAATTTCTTTAATCCGTAATATATTAACCATCCTAAAAACAGACAAAAACCAATTGACGAGATAAAAACAAATCTTTCGTTCATAAAAGTGCCCACGGGAAAGAAAATATTTGAAACCACCGACAGCGGTAACAAATAAAACCATATCGAATAAGAGGGTATATCTTTTTTCTTCCTTATACCATATATTGCATAAAGTCCCAGGAAAAGATATAATATCAGTGGTAAAAATGCTCCGGGATTGGAAAAATCAATTATTTTAATTTGATGAGGATAGTAATCATAGGTGAGCGGATGTGGGAAAAATAGTAATCTTATATATAACCAAAGTGTATAGAAGATTGTAGCTAATTTTTCCGAAAAACTCGCATACAGGAATGGATTATTCATTATTTCTTTAGCAATATCTTCCTTATGTAAACTGAAGCCCAATACATTTCCTCTAATTAATAAGAAAATTGCAGCTCCTGCAAATAGTGGAATAGTACTTTTGAAAATATCGGATAATTTATGTTTAGTAAAATAGTAAGTAGTTATCGGAATAATTGCCAGAAAAGCAATGGCAATTTCTTTTGATAGTAGGCCAAGAAAAATACAAATACCGGATAAAATCAAATAAATATTCTTTTTCTTTTCGAGATAATCGAGAGTAAACCACATAGCGCCGAGAGAACCGAAAAGTGTTAAGATTTCGTCTCTGCCTTTGATGTTTGAAACTGCTTCTGTGTGAATGGGATGAGCCAGAAATAATAAAGAAACAATAAACGGAAATGAAAGATACCATTTTTCGTTTTCCTTTGTCGGAAAAATTCTTGCAAGAATCAGATAGAGAAGGATAGAAGTAAGTGCATAAAAAATGATATTGCCCAAATGACCTACAAAAGGATTTCCTTTATAAAGCAATTTATTATTTTCATCTTTTATGTTTTTGCCGAAAAATTCCAATTCGATTGCAAAAGTTACGAGGGAAAGTGGTCTGTAACGTCCGCCGGCAACTAATTTTTTTTCTTCCTGTATTTGCTCGGCAGTTTTACCCGGATAATTTTTTAGCCAAAAGCCGGTGAAAGTATCATATTTAAAAATTTCGGGAATACCGGCAATACCTTTTTGTGTAAATTCATTTTGAGTAATAACTATCGCATCGTCCAGAGCGTAATCGTGCGATAAAGTATTGGAGTATAAAACGAAGGCTGCAAATAAAATTATCAAAGAAGCATATAAATTTGTTTTTTTTACCAAATTTTTTTGGATTATCGGTGCTTTTACATTTTGAGAATTAATAATTCTTTTATGATGAGAGTTTTTTGTTTTATTCATAAAATTGATTTTGTCAAAATTTGTTCAAAAATAATTAATTATGTTTTATACACATAAATGAAATAGAATAATAATAATCTTGTTTGAAAACAAAAGATTCATATTTTTCTTTTACATCATTGAAGATTATCAGAGTGTTTCGCCTTAAGAAAGATTTTATAAAAAATAAATTTCTCCTGCATTACTGTCTAAAAATTCAAATGTTACATTTTTTGAATACTTTCAATGGTCTAAGTGACATGGAAAATCTCTCCAATAAATTCAAATCACCCTAACCCCCAACTAACCAACCAACTAACTAACCAACTAACCAACCAACTAACTAACCAACCAACTAACTAACTAACCAACCAACCAACCAACTAACTAACCAACTAACCAACTAACCAACCAACCAACTAACCAACCAACTAACTAACCAACTAACCAACCAACTAACTAACCAACTAACCAACAAACTAACCAACCAACTAACCAACAAACTAACCAACCAACTAACTAACCAACCAACCAACCAACTAACCAACCAACTAACCAACCAACTAACTAACCAACTAACCAACTGATCAACTAACCAACTCCCCTATTCAATTCTTTATTTTTAGTGAGAAACTTATGCAACACAATTAGTAACCAGATTCTATTATAGAGAAAATCCTGGCCGGAACGAAATCTTTTTACTAATTTACTTACCTGTTCAAAGTCAACAATATTAAATTCGTTTATAACTTTTTCGTTTAGGTATTCATTAATTAAGAAAAAAAGATCAGATGCAAGCCATTTTTTAAGAGGGATTGCAAATCCCCATTTAGGTCTGTCAAAATATTCTCTTGGAATATGGTCAAAAAGGATTTCTTTTAAGATAAATTTTTGAACATTTTTCTGTATTTTTAATTTAGGATCAATGTTCAAGGCAAACTCTATAATTCTGTAATCCAAAAGCGGCACTCTTGTTTCGAGGGCATATCTCATTGAAGCTCTGTCAATTTTTACTAACAGATCGTCTTTTAAATAATAGTACAAATCAAAAACTGCTTGAGATTCTTCAGGAGTAAGTTTTCTTACAAAGTTGGTATAATCTTGGTCGAGGCTATTGTCGAAGATAAGGTCAGGGTTTAAAAATTTCTCAAGTTCTGATTCTGCAAAAAAATATTGTTCTTGTGAAAAAATATGACTCTTAATTGTGTTGAAATTTTTATATTTGAACAAATATGATGCTCTCTTAAAACGATTTGATGGTATAGCATACATTAAAGTTCCAATCAATCGTCGGAATAATTTCACAGGCAGAGTATTTAATCTTTTTGCCCAACGATATGCACCGTATCCATGAAAAAGTTCATCGCCACCATCACCGGATAAAACCATTGACACATGTTGTTTTGTCATTTTAGACAGCAGCATGGTTGGAATGGCAGAACTATCGGCAAAAGGTTCGTCGTAAAAATCCAGGATATCTAATATAATTTCTTTGGCATCTTTTTCTGTAACTATGTATTCGTAATGCTCTGTGCCTAAATAATTTGCAACATTTCGAGCAAACCTTGATTCATCGTAACGAGAATCTTCAAATCCTATAGAGAAAGTTTTCAATTTACCGGAATATTCCTGAGATGCCACTGCCGTAACAAGACTTGAGTCAATACCTCCACTGAGAAAAGTACCGAAAGGAACATCACTTACCAGTCGCATTCTAACGGAGGAATGTACCAATTCATTTAGTTTGAATTTTGCTTCTTTAAGATCTGTAATAATATTTCTACGTATAGCACCTTCAATATCCCAGTAGCTTTCCATCCTGAAACCGTTTTCCGAAACAATTCCTATTTGTCCGTTCGGAAACTTTTTAATATTGGTATATATGGTATTTGGTTCAGGAATATAACCAAGGTGTAAAAATTCGTAGATTGCGGAATAATTTAATTGTCGGTGATTACGGATGTAATTTACGTGTAATAAAGATTTAAGTTCGGATGAAAAGGCAAAATTTTCACCATCCCAATAATAATAAATTGGTTTTATCCCAACTCTGTCTCTGAACAAATACAATAGATTTTCCTGTTTGTCATATATAGCAATGGCAAACATGCCGTTTAGTTTATTGATAAAAGTAATTCCCCATTCCGAAAATGCTTCCAGAATTACTTCTGTATCACAACTTGTTTTCCAATCAACATCAAGTTCTTTTGCAATTTCTCTATAGTTGTAAACTTCTCCGTTATAAACGCAAACATATCTCATTGAATGCGACTCCATAGGTTGATTTGCATCCGGAGATAGATCCAATATACTGAGGCGTTTATGTCCCAATCCAATAAGTTCCGCAAAATATTGTCCGCCCGCATCCGGTCCGCGATGTTCCAAAGCTTTTGTCATTATGTCAAGTTCTTCCTTGCTGACAAAATTTGTGTTATTCTTGCTAAAAAATCCGGTTATTCCGCACATAAGTTAAAAGTTCATACAAAAACCAGCTCAAAGATATATATTGTTTATAAAAAAAATTAAATCATATCGTTTAGATTAAAATATTTTTCAAATTCCTCAGCTGAAATATATCCTGATTTAATGCTTGCTTCTTTTAGGCTTAGGTCTTCGTTATATGCAATTTTTACAATTTCTGCACATTTTTCATAACCTATTACAGGAGCTAAAACTGTAATGTTCATCAGGGAATTTTCAAGGTTATGACTAACTTTTTGTTCATTGATTTTAATTCCCGAAAAACATTTTTCTCCAAAGTTTCTGCATGCTATTGTGAGCAAACCGCAAGATTCAATAAAGTTTTTTATGATTAACGGTTTATAGACATTCAATTCAAAATGGCCGTTCATGCCTGCCGTTGAAATTGCTGCATCATTTGCCAATACTTGAATACAAATCATACTCATAGCTTCGCTTTGTGTCGGATTAACTTTTCCGGGCATAATTGATGATCCCGGTTCATTTGCGGGAATGGTGATTTCTCCTAACCCGCATCTCGGACCACTTGCCATAAACCTTACATCGTTGGCAATTTTATTTAAACTTACGGCTAATTGTTTAATGGCTCCATGGGTTTCAACAAAAGAATCATTGGAAGCTAAGGCCTCAAATTTGTTTTTTGCAGGTTTGAAATCAATTCCCGTGATTTTGTTTATTTCTTTGCAAACGGCTTCGTCAAATCCTTTGGGAGCATTTATTCCGGTTCCCACTGCAGTGCCACCGATTGCTAACTCTTTTAGATGGTTTAAGGAGTGTTCAATATTTTTTTTGGCAAATTTCAGTTGTTCGCAATATCCCGAAAACTCTTGTCCAAAACTTAATGGCGTAGCATCCATAAAATGTGTTCGCCCAACTTTTATTATGTTATTGTATTCAACGGATTTTTTCGAAATAATATCAATCAAATTATCGAGACTCTTTAGCAATTCATTAACTTTTAATGTTCCCGAAATGCTCATTGCTGTAGGGAATGTATCATTTGAGGATTGACTTTTATTTACATCGTCATTTGGATGTAATATTTCGATTTTTTCTTCGAGTCTGTAACCTTTTAACTCTTTGGCTCGGTTGCTGATAACTTCGTTAATATTCATATTTGTATGAGTCCCGGAGCCTGTTTGCCAAACAGAGAGCGGAAAATGAGAAAATAATTTTCCTTCGTAAATTTCATCACATACAGCTATAATTAAATATTTTTTCTCTTCGTTCAACAATCCGAAATGATGATTTGCTATTGCACATGCTTTTTTTAATACGGCAAAAGCTTTTATTATTTCAACAGGCATTTTTTGATCGTACCCAAAATTTTCCAACGATCTTTGAGTTTGAGCTCCCCAGTATTTATCGGCAGGAACTCTTACTTCGCCTAAGGTATCATGTTCTATCCTGTATTTCATTTTATTTATGGTTTTTCAAAAAACTCTCTTATATATAGGCTTACTTCCCGGGGTTTTTCAACATGTAGCCAATGCCCGGCATTTTCAACTATTTTAATATCAGAATTGCTGAAAATAAATTTAATCATTTTTAAATCTGTTGAACTTATGTAATCCGAATGTTCTCCTTTTAAAAAAAGAACAGGAACTTCTATTTTATTTTCAATAAAGTTATCAATATCCAAACCTTTAAGTATTTGTGGAAGATTGTTTTTTACTGCCTCAATATTAATTTTCCATTGAAATCTATTGTCTGATTTTTTAATATTTTTTAGTATTACGCTGATATTTTTTTTATCGAGGTCGGCAAAAAATTCTTCGATTTCTTTATAAGTTTTAAAATTCTCGATTTTTAGACTACTCATTTTTGCGATAAGATTCAAGTGAAACAGAGTTTTAGGATCTGTTTCGAGTAAAGAATTGTTGCTACGCGGAGAAATATCTGCTATTACAATTTTCAGGATTTTGTATGGGAATTTTTCGGCAAAAAACATTGCCAATTTTCCACCCATTGAATGCCCGATAAAATAAGCGGATGATATTTTATGAAATTCCAGATATTCTAAAAGATCATTTATCATTACCTCATAATTGAATTCAGGACTATGAAATGAATTGCCGTGATTTCTCAAGTCGAGCAAATGAAATTTATAATCTGAGGGAAAATATTTTGCCACCGGCAACCAGGAGTCCGAACTTCCATAAAGACCATGTAAGACAACAACGGTTTTGTCGCCAAAGCCAATTATTTTAGAATTTAACAACATTATTAAAAGTCAGATGAAAATTGATTTAGGAATCTTATATCATTTTCAAAGAATAATCTTAAATCTCTTATTCCGTATTTTAGCATAGCAATTCTTTCTATACCCATGCCGAAAGCAAAACCGGTATATTTTTCGGGATCAATGCCACAGAATTTGAATACGTTGGGATCTACCATTCCGCAGCCCATTATTTCGAGCCAACCGGTATTTTTACAAACATTGCAACCTCTTCCACCACATAGTGTACAACTTACATCTACTTCCGCCGACGGCTCTGTAAATGGAAAATAGGAGGGACGCATCCTTATTTGCGCACTTTCCCCGAACATTTCTTTGGCAAAATAATCTAGAGTTTGTTTAAGATCCGCAAAAGAAACGTTTTCGTCAACATACAACCCCTCAATCTGATGAAAAAAAC
>LUZK01000182.1 GCA_001603595.1 Bacteroidales bacterium Bact_19 | reverse complement strand
AAGATCTAATTAGTAAAAATTGGTCTTCGGCTCGTAATAACTGGAACAATCTTAAAAATTCTCTGGCTGATTTAAAGTCTAACATTGACAAAGCAAAACAGAAAGATCCAAAATATGAATGTGAGATAACACTAATAGGATTGCCTTCGGATCTTTATATGCAACACATTAAACAATTAAACGAACTTAAAACCAAATGGATAGAGGCAAGTAAAATTTGTTTGGATAATGTTCAGAAAATAAATTCAATGCTGTTAAATACACAAATGAAATTTTCGTCAAATATTCTTAAATCTGTCTTTAAAAATTATATTAACTGGGGGACATCAATACCTACCGGATCCGAAGACTTGTTAACAATTTATGATCCAAGAAATGTTTTTGGTCCTATAGATATGCCGCGAAAATTATTAGGCTGGTATGAAGAATCTGAAAAAGATGCGTCAATACTTAAGGATCAAGCAAATGTGATAAGATATTTAAGTAATTTGAGAGAGTTTTATTTAAAAAGGGGTGAAGGCATTACCAAAGAAACTNNATATTAGTAGCATGACGGTTTATAGCATTTAATAAGCCTATTAATTCGAGATGAATTTCAGAGCTCGAAATGGATTTAGTATTATTTTCGATTAGACGTGAGTAGTGATGTCTTTCCAATTCTTCGGCAAGTGCAGAATATTTTTTGAATTTACTTTTAACATAA
>LUZK01000112.1 GCA_001603595.1 Bacteroidales bacterium Bact_19 | reverse complement strand
ATAATAAATTGAATACAAGTTAGTTGCAAAAATCAACTGTCAAACTCGGGATATTATTAAGAAAAGTTTTTTGTAATACATATTAAATATTTTTGCTAAATAATAATATGACTAATTATTAATAAAAAGGTTTATAATTGCTTTTAAAATTATTGTAAATATTAATTTTTCTTACAAATATCAATATTTTATAATTTTTATTATTGCATTCTTGTTTTGTGAGTTAATATTTAAGAAATAAATACCATTTGGTAAGGATAAATTTAATTCAAAAGTTTTAGTGTTGTCAAGATTAAACTTATTAATCACGTTACCATTTAAATCATAAATACTAACAATAATACCAAACATTGTTTCTCCTAAATCAATTTTAACTATATTTTTGAACGGGTTAGGATATATTTTTATGTTTTTACTTAAATTATTTTCAAAAATTTCAACATTTGTAATAGGATAACAGGCTGATGTATCTTTACACCCATTTTGAGTAACTTCTACAGCATAATTTCCATTTTGAGTAGCTGTAAAAAATTGATTAGTTTCACCTTCTAAAATGTTATATTCATTATTGCAATCTAGCCATTGATATATAGCCTCTGTAGCATTTGAGAATAGTTGAGAACCATATTGAGAAACAGATGTTTCAACTGTATTAATCGTTAGATCAATAGTAATGATGCTATCGCAGCCTTGAGCATTGGGAATAATAGATGTTATAATTCCTGAATTATAATATGTGGTATTATCAGGGGCAGTGTAGCTAAAACATTCAGTTATAGCAAAAGAATTTAAAGAATGGCAAGATTCATTAAACAGAGCATAAACTTCATTTTGAGAAATGGTTTTTTTATAAATTCTGATATCATCTAAAATATTATTGCTGTAATAATTAATTCCACCAATGTACAAGTTTTCGTTTGAGCTTGGATTTAATACAATATTCTGTTCAAATCCATCATAAAATGTTGGAACTAAAAGTCCATCTAAATAAAAGTATGCAATTGGAGAATTATTATAAGTAGTAATTACATAGTGATGCCAAAGTGTATCTTGGGGTGCTCCCGGTAATGTAGAACCGTAAGGACCATCATAAGGCAATAAAAGATAATTTGGAATTCCGGGTACTGCAATTCCATGATACCCATGATTGTGAAGAAAAATTAAAGTATTATCACTAAAAACAATTCCGTAGTTGCAGGTTCCTGTATTCCAATTTCCTCCTTTGTTTAAAACTTGGTCAACAACACCATATCCATAAGTTGTTCTTTTTGCCCAAAATGAAATTGTGAGTTCGTTATCTGCTTTTAATGAAGAATTATTCGGAATCGTAATATATTGTTGTTGATTGTATACTAATTTTAAAGCTCTGTCACTAACATTAAACCTATCAAATGAATAAGTTATCCCATTAATCTCTATTCCATCATTATGGTATATGCTTTCATCCAATGAATTACCATTAAATTTCCAGAATCCGACTAAACTATCTGTCGGTATTTGTCCAAACAATTTGGTATAAACAATAATAATTAGTAAAAAAATAATTCTTTTCATAACTATATTTATTTTGTAATTATTTAGGTGCTAAGATATGAACAAACAATTATTAATAAAAATATTTTTCAATTTGTTTTTGAATTAATATTTTTCTGACCTTGCTAAAAAATAGTTAAGGATTGGAACTGCCTAATGACATAAACGAATTAAAGCAAACAGTAGTAATAGCAGTAAACCGCCATCCAGCGATTATTTTAATCGAAAGCCTGCATTTCCAAAAACACCAGTTGGGAAAAAAGGTGGTCAGCCTGGTCACAAAGGCGATAATTTAAAACAGATTGAAAACCCTGATAAAATTGTAGAATGTCGTCCAGATAAATGTGAATGTGGTCACACATTCAATATCGCTGATTTATCTGTTGCTGAAAAACGTCAGGTTTTTGATTTACCTCAACCAAAATTAGAAGTTACCGAATATCAAATATTTAGCGGGCCATGTCCAATATGCGGAAAAACACATAAAGGGATAAGCCCATAAAAAGTAAATTCTCCAGTAAAGTATGTCAATGGAGTAAGAGCATATTTAACAATGTTAAGTACAACTTACAAACTTCCATACAAGAAGATAAAACAGCTGTTCAAAGATTTATTTGGTTATTCAGTAAACGAATCAACGGTTTATTCTGCAAATAAGAGATGTTACGAGGAACTTGCCCAAAGTGAGAAAGAAATACCTGAAAAGTTATTAAAGGAGCAGGTGGTAAATGCAGATGAAACAGGAATGAAAGTAGGTAAGGACAATTATTGGTTACACACTTTGTCAAGTCAATTATTTACTTATCAATTTGTACATAAAAAACGTGGAGAGGAGGCTTTTCATAGCAAAAATTCAATATTAGAAAGTCTTACAAACTGGCTAATACACGATTGTTGGAGTAGTTATTTTAAACTTGAAAACCCAAAACATGGGTTGTGCGATGCTCATTTAATTAGGGAACTACAGGGGGTAATAGATAACAACGAAAACAACAAATGGTCAAATGATTTGAAAAAATATTTGCTCGAAGTCAAGGAGATGTGTTTTCCAAAAAGAATACTAAACAGAACCCAAATTGAGAAAAGATACCAAAACATCTGTGAACTTGGTGATATTACAGAGTCATTACCACTAAAAGTTCCTGGGAAAAGGGGTAAGCCCAAAAAGACAAAGGCTCGAAATTTAATCGAACGGCTTATTAAATATCAAGATGCAGTTTTAGCCTTTGCATTTAACCAAGAAGTGCCTTTTACAAACAATTTGGCAGAAAGAGATCTGCGTCCAGCCAAACTAAAATTAAAAATATCAAATTGCTTCCGCTCAGAAGAAGTCGCTGAACTATATGCCAGAATCGAAAGTTTTGTATCGAGTGCTAGAAAAAACAACAAAAACATCTTCGAATAATTAAAGGGCACTTTTGATGGACAAAATTTTTTAACTCTGCAGGGCAGCTAAATAATTACTTAATTTTTTTATTTTAGATTGTAGAGGTAGTAAAAGTCATTTAGTGAATTTTTATTTAAGGGATTGATATTATTATTGTTGAATTCCAAGAAACATTACATTTATTATTTTTTTATTGCGAAATTCTTAAGTAATTTTATTCTAAAGGAGGTTATTTAAAAAATTTTATAGAATTTTAGGATGTTAATAATCTTTTAGGTGTTAAACATTCTAACCCAAGTGCACAGTTTAATAAATTATTTCAGCTGCATCATATACTGTGTTTAGTACCTCTTCGGTAATAGGAGTTTGACCTTTTTTAAAACCAAGGTCTGAAACTCGTAAACATTTATAATCATAAAAGCCTGCCTTTTCCAAAATTTTTTTTCCACAATCAATTGGACAACCATCCAGCATTAGGATGTTTTTAGTTTTAAAATTTTCAATAGATTTTTCAATGCCAGCACCAACAACTGCAAGACAATTCATTTTTCGTACACCGTTATCTCTTAATCTACGTGCTACGATGTCGGTAATCTGACCTAAATCGCAGGCACCGGAGCAAGCTAAAACCATGTATTCGCTTACTCCACATAAACACGAACTTTTTTCTTGATTTTCCATTTATTTAAATTATTTAATCTTAAAAAGTTTAAAAACTAATTTTTTAGTTATAGGCATAATAATTAAAACAACAGGAAAAGCTACTAAAAACGACAATCCCCAACCTTTAAGCCATTTAAATAGTTGTAAATTTCCATTTATTAAAGCCATAACGAGAGTTACTATACATGTCATTACAGCAACCATAATTAACATCGAAAGCACATTGGCTTGTTTTTCTGTTATATTCATCATTAAAAATAATTAAAGTTTATACTCAAAACTCAATAATACATGGTGTTGAAAATTTAATGAAGCATCATTCGGATGCCATCCTTGATAATTTAGCGAAATATTTACATCATCTGCAGCCCGATAGTGTGTTCCAAAAATAAAAGCATCACCTGTATTGTGATAATTCCAATTATTATTTTCATTATCCATAGTATTTGCGGTTAAGTTGTCGAAACGAGCAAATAGTTCAAAATTTTTTAATATTTTGTATGCCCCATATATCGAAAATCCAAATAAATCGTGATTGTTTATATTCATATTATTTTCTCTATAATTAAATTCTCCGCCAATTCTAAATTTTTGTTTAATTTTATATCCCAGAAAAACTGAGTATAATTTTTGTGTTGAAGGTCTTAGAGGGTTATTAGAATTTGTACAATCAAAATAAAAACGTGTTTGCAGGTTTTCAAAAGGTATATAATCAACACCAGCTGCAATTTTAACATTACCAAATTCATCTTGGTCAAATCTAAATCCTTCGCCATTAGTTAAAGCGACATCAAAACCTATTTTTTTATTAAAATTAAAGTAAGATATTAATCCTAGGTCTGAACTTGGCATTCCATAATATTTATCTTGAAATGTTTGGGCAACATAACGATATCCCCAAAATTTTTCTTGAGTTATGTAATGATTCTGTAAAACGCCGCCAGCTTGAATTTTTATGTGTTCATTTGCTTTCCATTCCAGTGATGCAAATTTTAAGGTCATAGTATAATAACTTCCTTCTTTTGAAGAGTTTGATACATTAAGAGTCCTTCCGGTTGTATTGGTTACTTCGATTTTTCCAACTGTTGTTGGGCGGCCTGCATCAATTATTATTTTACTGGAAAATTGTTTGTTGAACTGATATTCATATCCAAAATGGGCACGTCCAAACCAAAACCCATATTTTTTTTGTTGGTTTGGAGTGGCATTATAATCAAAATTACCAAACACCTGAATAATGGGTTTGCCTTTAGGTGTAAAAGTTGTATCGGTTTGTGAACGCATTAATAGATTAGATATCGCTATTAAAAGAGATGTAATGATAAATTTATTAATTGTCATTGTTCAAATTTTAGAACAAACTACCATAAATTAGTCCAGAAACTGTTGCCATAACAACAACTAGTAAAACATAGACAAATGTTTTTTGTGTTCCTAAAATACCACGGATGACTAACATATTAGGTAATGATAAGGATGGACCGGCTAATAACAAAGCCAATGCAGGACCTTTGCCCATACCAGATGCAATCAAACCTTGTAAAATAGGTACTTCAGTGAGGGTGGCAAAATACATAAAAGCTCCGACTATAGAGGCAAAGAAATTAGAAAAAATCGAATTGCCACCAACTAACCGTTGTATCCATTCATTGGGTATGACTCCCGCTATAGTTTTTCCATCATGTGATGAACCTAAAAGGAATCCAGCTGTAATCACTCCTATGGCCAATAATGGTAAAATTTGTTTTGCAAACCCCCAAGAAGCAAGAGTCCATTCTCTGTTTTCATATTCTTTTTTGTCATAGAGGGTTATAATGCTTAATGAAGCAATTCCTACCAACATAGGCAGAAGTGGAGATAATTTCGGGTCTTTAATAACGATTGACGAAAAGAGAGCAGAAGCAAAAGTAACAATCACAGCAGCAAGAACCCATTGCCATTTAATTTTTAAAATTCGAATCAATGAGAAAGCAAGTAGTAATGCAAAGAATCCTGTAATGTACCATTTGTTGACCCATAAATAATACCAAGTACTTGAAACATCTCCATTAGCAGGTTTGCCCAAATTAGCAAAAATAAGAATTAGAACTAGTACGAAAAAGTGAAATGAGGTTTGCCACATAGGTCGTTTTTCGGGGGGTATTTGAATGTTCATTTGTTCTTCTTTCTTTGCTTTTTCTTCTTTTCTATAAATAAATGACATTATCAGACCAATAATTACACTAAAAGCAACTGCTCCTACGGTTCTTGCAACGCCCATTTCAAAACCTAAAATTCTTGCTGTCAAAATTATTGCTAAAATATTTATTGCCGGTCCCGAATATAAAAATGCAATAGCTGGTCCTAATCCGGCACCTCTTTTATGAATACTTGAAAATAATGGTAAAATTGTACAACTACATACTGCTAATATTGTTCCTGATATTGCAGCTACACTATACGCCAACCATTTTTTTGCATTAGCTCCAAAGTATCGCAAAACTGAACCTTGGCTGACAAATACAGATATTACGCCTGCTATAAAAAATGCTGGCAATAAACACAAAATAACGTGTTCTCTTGCATACCATTTTACCAAATCAAACGTTGCTGATATTGCTGTATTAAATCTCGAACTTTCGATAGGTAAGAAAAATGCTACCCCAAAAATTATTACAATCCATAGAAGTATTTTTAATTCTTTTTTTGTTTCCATTTTATTTTATAATTGTATAAATTCAGAAAATTACTGTAATAATTTCTATAATTACAAAAATTTACAAATTCAAGTCTTTTAAATATTCATGTATTTTTCAATTAATCTTTTTATTTCATCTTTGGACGGGACTCGTCCGCTTACGAGTACTTTTTCATTCAAAACTAATGCAGGTGTTCCTATAACACCATAATTCATAATTTGAACTATGTCTTCAACTTTGCTTATTTCAGCATCATAACTATTTTCGGTTAACACTTCTTTTGTCAATTTTTCAAGTGCTTTGCACTTTGGACATCCTGTTCCGAGAATTTTAATGCTAATTTTCATAATTCTACAATTTTTATCATTTTATTATTTCGCAAAATTACGAAATGCTTTTTAATAATCAAATAATTTTCTAAATTTTTTTAAAATTTTTGCTTAAATATTTTACAAATATTTAACAGTAATTTTGAATTCTTGATATTTTAATTCAAGTAAGGAAAATTTGATAATTTGTAAAATTTAAATGATTCGAAGTTTTAATATTTTACATTGTTAAAAACATTGAATTGTGTATCATAATTTTTTTATTTCCTGATTATAAAAATTTATAATGCTAAGGGATTTTTATTCTACAAATGTATATTATACACTCCCTTAATTAATAATTTTTCTGATGGTAGATTTTCTTTTAATTCGACATAGTTGTTGGCTTTACGACCTGTTTTCACTTTTATTTTTTTGAAGTAATAAGTAGAATTCTCTTCTTTTTCAAATAGTAAAAGATATTTGTCATTTTCAAAATTTAAGATGGCTGTTTCAGGAACTGCTAAAGCAGAGTCACAATCAGCATAAATTTCGCCTTCGACAAATTGGTTGTTTACAATATTGATGTTTTTGACATTGTCAATAGTAGCATAACACTCAACAGACTTAGATTCATAATTAATGCTTTTCCCAACTGTGTTTATGATTGCTTTATATTTTGTGGATTTATTGCCGTTTAAATAAAATTCGACTGTTTGTCCGGTTTTTATTTTGTTAATGTTTTTCTCAAAGACAGAGAGTTTTATCTGGAAGGAATTGTTGTCGATAACAATGGCAATATTTTGATGAGGTTCAATATATTGTCCGATTGTTGCTTGAATATTAGAAACAAAACCACTAATAGGAGCTTTTATCGAAAAAGATGAATAAAATTCACCTTTTTCGATTCTCGAAACATCAAGTCCCATTTTTTCGAGTTTAATCTTTAAAGCAGTATATTTTGCATTTTCGGCATAATAGTTACTTTCGGCATATGTAAAATCTTTTGTTGCTAAAATATTCTGATTAAACAATTCTTTAGCTCTTAAATAATCACTTTTTAATTTTGAAGTAATTGCTGCTGATTCTGCAAAATCTTTTTGAATATCTATAAACTCATTTCCTGAAACTTCGAACATTTCCGAACCTTTGCTAATAAATTGTCCAGGTTTTATATATATTTTATTTATTATACCGGGTAAGGGTAAACTTATTTGTGCTTGTCCATCGGTTGTTGGTATAATATTGCCCGTGAAATAAATCACATCGGCAAATGGGAGAATCAAAGCTGTCCCAAATTCCATTTTTTCTGAGTTAAATTGCTCTTTTGATATTTGAATAAGTTCCGAATTATTATCTGGGGATTGCTCGGGTGTGCTTTTACATGCAACCATCATCAAACTTATAACTATAGTTATTATAGTATATTTTTTCATATATTTTAAAGTTTATTTTGAAAAATAAATTATTTCTAAGATTGTTCGATTGAAATTCAATACATTATCAAAGTACTCCAATTGCATTTGTATAGCAGTTTCATAACTGCTTACAAATTGGTAAAAGTTTATTTCTCCTAATTGAAAAGAGTTTAATGCAGTTCTCATAATTTCATTTATTAAAGGTTTTCCAATTAAATAGTAATTATCTAGGATTGTTTTGTATTTGATATGATCACTTAAAAACTGGTTTAGTCGGTTATTAGTAATTGAAATTTGATTTTCTACAAGTAGGTTTTCCGCATTTGCATAAAGTTCAGCAGCTTTTATTTTGTTTGTATAATTATTATAAAACAGTGGTAAAGCAATTCCAACTTGAAAACCATGATAATACTTAGCATTTTCATATTGATTTGACCCTAAAAAATAATTTATGGAAATATCCGGTAACATTTTATTTTTTTCAATTTTAATCAAAGAACTTGCATATTCGGTTTCGTTTTTAAACAAATCATAAACAGGTAAATTATTGGGGATTTCCGAAACTTCGGGCAGCAGTTGTATTGAGGATGGAATAGTAAAGTCCTTATCATAGTTCATTAGCACTTTTAAACGTTTGTAGGCATTCTCAATATCAACCTTCAACATATTAAGTTGGAGTGAGATTTGAGATTCTTTAGCTTTAATATTCAATACTTCAAGGTGGTTAACATCACCGATTTCTGCTCTTTTTTCTGAATTGTTGATAAGCACTGTATAAAGACTATCAAGGGTCTGAAACAATTTATGTTTATTCAGAAGAATTTGAAGTTCGAAATAGGTTATAGAAACATTTTTTATTAACTCGTTTTTTACAATATTCAAATTTGTTTCTGCTAAAGAAACCTCTAACTGTTTTGATTTTTTTTCGGCATAATAAAGAGTTGGAAAACGAAAGTTTTGTTCTATTCCCCAAACTTTTAAAGGATAACCGTTTTCTGCAATGTTATTTTGGTCGGTACCATAGCTAAATATAGTTTTATCAGGAGCAAAAGCAGATTTTTTCAATATTTTACTTTCTTCAATTTTTAGGTTATAGGCCTTAACCTGATAATTGTTGTTTAAAGCTGTATCAATTACTGCATTTAATTTCATTTCTGAATGCTGTCCGAAAATTGAAATTGTAGGGATAAAAATAAGAATCAACATTATGATTGGAGAAGAACGAATAATCCTAAGTGGAAAAAATTTTATGCTTTTAACATTATAAAATATTTCAAAAAGTAATGGCAAAACAATCATAGTAAGCATTGTAGAAGTAATAAGGCCACCTATAACTACTGTAGCAAGAGGTCGTTGAACTTCAGCACCTGCCCCTGTTGATATAGCCATAGGTAAAAATCCCATAGCTGCAGCACTAGCAGTAAGCAGAACTGGGCGAAAACGATTTTTAGTTCCTGTGATTATTAATTCGCGAATGTTATGCATACCATTGTGTTGAAGTTCTTTTAGATGTTCAATAAGAACAATGCCGTTTAATACAGCTATTCCAAAAAGAGCAATAAAACCGATACCTGCCGAAACGCTGAAAGGCATTCCTCTGATCCAAAGTAGAAAAACACCTCCAACCGAAGCTAATGGTATTGCGGTATAGATCATGATTGCATCTTTTAAGGATTTAAAAGCAAAATGAAGAAAAATAAAAATAATTAATAAAGCTACTGGTACAGCAATCATTAAACGGTTTGTTGCGTTTTCAAGGTTTTCAAATTGGCCTCCGTATTTAATAAAGTTACCGGGTTGGAGTTTTATGTTTTTTTGGATTAGTTGCTGAATATCAAGTATTACTGATTTTAAATCACGGTTACGAACATTTACACTAATCACGACCATTCTATGGGCATTTTCATGGGAAATTTTTGCGGGACCTTGAGTGTATTGAATATCGGCTAGTTCGCTTAATGTAACCTTTTGTCCGTTTGATAAAGGAACCTGAAGTTGATTGATATCATCAATGTCTGTTCTGCTTTGATTATCAAATCGCATTACTAAATCGAAGCGTTTTTCGTCTTCGAAAATTACACCAGCTTTTACCCCTCCGAATGCTGCAGATAAATAAGAGTTTAATGTGTGGATGTCCAAACCATAGTATGCTAATCTATTTCGATTGTAATTTACTTTTATTTGCGGCAAGCCAGCTGTTTTTTCAACAATTATATCACTCACACCCGGGACTTTGGCAATAAGATTTTTGATTTCCAGTGCTTTTTGATTTAAGTATTCTAGGTTTTCGCCGAATATTTTTATTGCAATGTCAGAACGTACTCCAGTAATTAATTCGTTAAAACGCATTTCTATGGGTTGTGTAAATTCGTAATCAACGCCAGGAATTATTGAAAGTTCTGCCTTGAATTTTTCAGCAAGTTCTTCTTTATTTGTTGCCGATGTCCACATTTTTTTAGGTTTTAGTTTAATAATCATGTCAATTTCCTCCATTGACATGGGGTCGGTAGGAACTTCTGCGGCGCCAATACGGGAAACAATTTGGTCGACTTCATTTGGAAATTTGCTGATTAAAATGTTTTCCATTTTAGTGGTCATTTCAATTGTTTTTGAAAGAGAAGTTCCTGTTTTTAATACCGGTTGTATTACAAAGTCGCCCTCATCAAGAGTTGGAACGAATTCCCCCCCAATTTGTGTAAATAAAATTCCTGTTGCAAATAACGAAATTATTGCAGTTCCAAGAACAATGCGTTTATGTCCACACGACCATTTTATCACAGGATAATATGATAGATAAATTTTGTTAACAATCCAATCCGAAATATTAGGTTTCTTTGTTTTAGGTGGTTTTAAAAATAGAGCAGAGGCAACTGGCAACCAAGTATTGCCTAAAATCATTGCACCTATTATTGCAAAGGAGAATGATAATGCCATGGGACGAAACATTTTGCCTTCTACACCTTTTAATGATAAGATTGGTATGAAAACAATCAGAATAATAATTTGACCGAAAATTGCTGATTTCATCATTTGTGAAGAGCCTGAAATAGAAATTTTATCCAACAAAGTTTGGCGTTCATCACCTTGTGATGAGAAGATTTTATCTTTTTGCACAACTAATTTTATAGCAATATATTCTACTATTATTACTGCTCCATCAATGATAATTCCAAAATCAAGAGCTCCTAAGCTCATTAGGTTTGCATCTATACCAAAAATAAACATCATGCCAATAGTAAATAACAATGTCAATGGTATCATCGAAGCGATAACCATTGCTGAGCGTAAATTTCCCAAAAACATTACAACGACCAACAATACAATAATTGTCCCAAATATTAGGTTTTCAGTTACTGTCAAAGACGTTTTTGAAATAAGTTCGCTTCTATCAAGGATAGGATTAATGAAAACGCCTTCGGGTAAGTCGTTCTGAATCTCTGCTATCCTTTTTTTTACTTCATTAATTACCTCTTTAGAATTGGCATCTTTAAGCATCATAATCTGACCGAGAACAGTTTCTCCTTTTCCATTTGCAGTTATTGCACCAAACCGATTTGCATAACCGAATTTAACATTAGCGATGTCTTTTATCAGTATGGGTGTACCAGCATTATTTTTTACCACAATGTTTTCAATATCTTCTAAAGACTTTGCTTGTCCGTCGCCACGAATAAAATAGCTTTGATTTGTTTTTTCGATATATGAAGCCCCGGTAATTTCATTATTGTTTTCGAGGGCATTAAAAACCTCCATTAAACTAATATCAAGACTTTTGAGCTTAGATGGAATAACAGAAACTTCATATTGTTTTAAATAACCTCCCCAACTATTTATTTCAACAACACCATTAATTCCCGATAAGCGTCTTTTTATTATCCAGTCTTGAATGGTTCGCAAATCCATGGTAGTATACTTATCCTTATATTCAGGCTTAACGTCAACTATGTATTGGTAAATTTCACCTAATCCGGTGGTTATAGGACCCATTTCCGGTGAACCATAATTTTCGGGTATATTTGCTGAAGCAGTTTTTATTTTTTCGGCTATTAACTGTCGAGGCAAATATGTTCCCAGGTTTTCCTCAAAAACCACAGTTACCACCGAGATCCCAAATTTTGAAATAGAACGGATTTCTTTTACTCCGGGTAAATTGGACAATTCCATTTCTATCGGCATAGTAATAAACTGCTCGATTTCTTGAGTGGATAAATTACTAGAGGTGGTTATAACTTGAATTTGATTATTGGTTATATCAGGAACTGCTCCTACAGGTATTTTTAAAACACTATAAAACCCAAATGCTGCAATAGTTAGTGTAAAAAGAATAACAATAAGTTTGTTTTTTACACTAAAATCAATTATTTTTTCTAACATAATGAAAAAATTACATAAGTTTTATATAAATTTAATTTAATAGTATTGCCAAATTTATTATTTAAAAAGTTTCTTTATAAAGTAAATAGTTTTAATTTGTCTAATTTAAATATCTTAAGTTTCACGATGTCTTTAATGATTACAAAAATAAATAATATTTTTTTCATAAATCAATTATTTTTTCTAACATAATGAAAAAATTACATAAATTTTATATAAATTTAATTTAATAGTATTGCCAAATTTATTATTTAAAAAGTTTCTTTATAAAGTAAATAGTTTTAATTTGTCTAATTTAAATATCTTAAGTTTCACGATGTCTTTAATGATTACAAAAATAAATAATATTTT
>LUZK01000111.1 GCA_001603595.1 Bacteroidales bacterium Bact_19 | reverse complement strand
ATTTTCTTTTTATTGTACATATTTGTAACTATAGGAATTTATATTTTACTACGTTTTTTAATAATAAATCCGTTTTTTGATTTCATTTTCTAAACAATTATGGCTGAAAAAATAATAACATATAAAAATAAAAAGGCACTATATAAGTTTGAGATAATAGAAAAACTTACTGCCGGAATAGTACTTCTGGGAACTGAAATAAAATCAATTCGACAAGGCAAAATAAATTTCTCGGATTCATATTGTACCTTTAGAAATGGAGAACTATGGATTATTGGTCTTCATATTTCTGAGTATACTTTTGGAACATGCAATAATCACGAACCAACAAGAGAAAGAAAATTGCTATTAACTCGTCGCGAACTGTCAAGGCTTGAAAAAAAAGTTAGTGAAAAAGGATTGACTATTGTTCCATTATCATTATTTATTAACGAAAAAGAAATAGCAAAACTCGAAATTGCTCTGGCCAGAGGTAAAAAATTACATGATAAACGAGAAGATATCAAAACAAGAGACAATAAACGTGATTTAGACCGAATGTCAAAGCATAGATAATATTTATGGTAATAAAAATCGTTTTATTTTGTTTGGTTTCGTATTTAATTGGGTCATTTAGTTCGGCCGTTTGGATTGGAAAATGGTTCTTCGGAATTGACGTACGCGAACATGGAAGTAAAAATGCAGGAGCTACAAATACTTTCAGAGTTTTAGGGTACAAAGCTGGAATTCCGGTTTTTATACTCGATGTATTAAAGAGTTTTATTTCAGTAAATTTTATAATTTTTATCCCTGAAATAATTACCTATTCCGAAATATATTACGGGATAAAAATACTTTTTGGAATTTGTGCAGTTACAGGTCACATTTTCCCAATATATACAAGATTTAAAGGAGGCAAAGGAGTAGCTTCAATGTTAGGACTTGTTATTGCACTTCAGCCAACTGCTGCGGGAATTACTTTTGCGGTTTTCATTTTTGTTTTTTTAATTACAAGAATCGTTTCATTATCGTCAATTTCTGCCGCAATAGCTTTTCCAATTATTATTTATTTGCTTGAGAAAAACGATTCTCTAACACTAACAATTTTCTCTTTAATTGCAACAGTAATAATTATTTTCACTCATAAATTGAACATAAAAAGATTAATTGCCGGAGAGGAAAAGAAAATAAGTTTTAGAAAAAATAAAAATACAAGTTTATGAAAAAACTAAAATCAAATGCAGCCTTAATTCTGTTTATTGCTTTTGTAGTATTTAATTATCAATGTACAACCTCAAAAAAAACAAAAATGACAAAACTTCAAACATCAGTCAACAAGCCGATTGATATAACAGATTTAGACCTTAGCGTTAGTCCTAAAGAAGATTTTTATCAATATGCCACAGGCGGATGGCAAAAGAAAAATCCTTTGCCTGACGATGAAAGCCGTTTTGGAACTTTCGACCAATTGGCAAAAGAAACAAATCAGAAAATTAAGGATATTATTACATGTTTAGATCCGGCAAAATACGACAGAAACTCAATAGAATGGAAAATAGCAACTTTTTATAAGTTAGGTATGGATACAGAAAAAATTGAGGCTGATGGGTTGAGCCCCATTACCGAAATTTTAACTAGAATAGATGATATAAGTACCAAACGAGATCTTATCAAAATAACTTATGAACTTCATTCAATCGGGATCCCGGCTTTATTTGGGTTTTATGGTGCAGCTGACAGAAAAGACAGTAATAACCAGATTGCATACTTGTCGCAAGGAGGATTAGGACTTCCCAACAGAGATTATTACGTAAATGACGACGAAAGATCAAAGCAAATCAGAGATGGATATGTAGATTACATTCAAAAAATTTTCAGCATTTCGGGTTATGAAGCTTTTGCCGAAACATGGTCATCAATAATAATGAAGTTTGAAACTTCGCTTGCAGAAAAATCCATGACAAATCTCGAATTACGAGATCCTTTTGCTACGACTAATCGGCTATCTTTACAGGAAATTCAAGGTTTATGCCCTGATTTTAATCTAATAAAATATTTTGATTATACCAAATTAAATAATCAGCAATTTGTAAATGTTGGACAACCCGAATTTTTTAAAAGATTAAATGAAGTTTACAATGAATTTACAATTGAAGAGTGGAAAATTTATTTTAAATGGAAAGTTTTAAATTATTCTGCACCTTATCTTGGTAAAGAATTTACGGATGCCAATTTTGAAATTTACGGCAGAGTACTCACCGGTACTCAGGAACAACAAGAAAGATGGAGAAGAGTAGTAAACAGAGTAAATTCTTCATTAGGTGAGGCTGTAGGTCAGATTTTCGTCAGACAATATTTTCCGCCTGAAGCAAAAAAGAGAATGGAGGAACTCGTAGAAAATTTAAGAATTGCTTTCGGAGAAAGAATTAAGAATCTTGACTGGATGAGTGATGTTACAAAACAACATGCTCTTGAAAAATTGCAGGCTATTCGCGTTAAAATAGGTTATCCGGAGGTTTGGAAAGACTATTCAAACCTTATAATTAAAGATGATAATTATCTTTCAAATATCTTTAGATCCAACAAATTTGATTATGAATTCATGATATCAAAAATTGGAAAGCCTGTTGATAAAACTCAATGGTTTATGAATCCTCAAACTGTTAATGCTTATTACAGTGCAAGCATGAACGAAATATGTTTTCCTGCAGGAATCTTACAACCCCCTTTCTTCTACATGGATGCCGATGATGCTGTTAATTACGGAGCAATTGGAGTTGTGATTGGACACGAAATGACCCATGGATTTGATGACAAAGGAAGAAATTATGATAAAGATGGGAATCTTAACAATTGGTGGACAGATGAAGATGCAGAAAATTTCAATCTACGTGCACAAGTACTTGTTGACAGATATAATGCTATACATGTATTACCTGATCTCACCGCAGATGGAAAATTGTCCTTAGGAGAAAATATTGCAGATTACGGAGGACTAAAAATTGCCTACGATGCTCTTCAAATAGCTCTAAAAGAAAAAACTACCGAAAAAATTGATGGTTTTACTCCGGAACAGAGATTTTATCTGGCTTATGCAAAGATTTGGGGACAAAACATCCGCGAAACCGAAATAAGACGTCGCACTAAAGAAGATGTTCATTCTCTAGGTCGTTGGAGAGTTAATGGACAGCTCCCGGGTATCAAAGAATTTCAGGATGCTTTCGACATTAAAGAAGGCGATAAAATGTATCTACCTCCTGAAAAATGGATTAATATTTGGTAATGTGATTATATAATTTTTTTAAAATATTTTATAATAAATTCTTTTTGAAGTATTTTTAATTTTATAGTTATTTTTTTTTGCAAAAAAAATATTAACAATAAAATTATTAATAAATCTTTTTTTTTTTTTTTATCTTTGTATCTTGGTGCATTGAGGTAATTAATATTTATAATATTTAGTACTTATGAAAAGTTTTTTCTTGACTGTATTAGCG
>LUZK01000110.1 GCA_001603595.1 Bacteroidales bacterium Bact_19 | reverse complement strand
GATATAAATACTGCAAAGAACCTTGTAAAGATAAAAAATTGTAAGCAATTCACAACTGTATATCAAAAGGACACAAACATTGATTTACTGCAAAGAACCTTGTAAAGATAAAAAATTGTAAGCAATTCACAACAAAAGGTTTCATTTTTAAACTTGCCTATAAACTGCAAAGAACCTTGTAAAGATAAAAAATTGTAAGCAATTCACAACGTATTCCACAATTTCTAAATGACCATTTTACTGCAAAGAACCTTGTAAAGATAAAAAATTGTAAGCAATTCACAACTGCCCTGTTGCTTTTGAGGGGTCGGCAAAAACTGCAAAGAACCTTGTAAAGATAAAAAATTGTAAGCAATTCACAACTTTTTGAAGGCGAGCACCACAGAATTTACGACTGCAAAGAACCTTGTAAAGATAAAAAATTGTAAGCAATTCACAACTGTCTTTGCTGGAAAAACTTGACGCCGAACACTGCAAAGAACCTTGTAAAGATAAAAAATTGTAAGCAATTCACAACTTTCTATAGAGACGGAAAACGAACGTTGGTACTGCAAAGAACCTTGTAAAGATAAAAAATTGTAAGCAATTCACAACTAAACGACCGAGAATTCAACTCAAACGGTGACTGCAAAGAACCTTGTAAAGATAAAAAATTGTAAGCAATTCACAACTATACTTGGGTAGCATTCCACCGTTTGTTTACTGCAAAGAACCTTGTAAAGATAAAAAATTGTAAGCAATTCACAACTGATTGAGTTTCTGTTTATGACCACGTACGACTGCAAAGAACCTTGTAAAGATAAAAAATTGTAAGCAATTCACAACTTAGTGATGATGTGGTGCAGCAAATTATTACTGCAAAGAACCTTGTAAAGATAAAAAATTGTAAGCAATTCACAACGATGAGCTGTGTTATGAATAAATTGGTCAACTGCAAAGAACCTTGTAAAGATAAAAAATTGTAAGCAATTCACAACGGAGGCTCACATCAGGCAAACAATTGACATACTGCAAAGAACCTTGTAAAGATAAAAAATTGTAAGCAATTCACAACCTATCAACAAGCTTCAAGAAATTAGCACAGACTGCAAAGAACCTTGTAAAGATAAAAAATTGTAAGCAATTCACAACTATCAGTGCGTAATTGAAAGTATGTAGTTCACTGCAAAGAACCTTGTAAAGATAAAAAATTGTAAGCAATTCACAACTTTTAAAGATTCATCATCCACACTCCCCATACTGCAAAGAACCTTGTAAAGATAAAAAATTGTAAGCAATTCACAACGTTAAAGGGATGCGACTGCTCCTCATTTCAACTGCAAAGAACCTTGTAAAGATAAAAAATTGTAAGCAATTCACAACCATCCGCCGTGTATCCGTTTAACTCGTAATACTGCAAAGAACCTTGTAAAGATAAAAAATTGTAAGCAATTCACAACAAGTTGTGATGTGTCTATCACTGCTTGGGTACTGCAAAGAACCTTGTAAAGATAAAAAATTGTAAGCAATTCACAACCATATTAGATTTTACAATTTCTAATTTGATACTGCAAAGAACCTTGTAAAGATAAAAAATTGTAAGCAATTCACAACAAAACCTGTAGTGTCTCCCAACACCCAATTACTGCAAAGAACCTTGTAAAGATAAAAAATTGTAAGCAATTCACAACCATAACAGTTAAACACTAAACCTGGAAACCACTGCAAAGAACCTTGTAAAGATAAAAAATTGTAAGCAATTCACAACAAGCAATCGCATTTTTAAAATGAATAACGACTGCAAAGAACCTTGTAAAGATAAAAAATTGTAAGCAATTCACAACTCAGTAGCACAAGTTAATTTCCATTGGGGAACTGCAAAGAACCTTGTAAAGATAAAAAATTGTAAGCAATTCACAACCGTCTGTTAATTCAGCCATTCTATCCCTTAACTGCAAAGAACCTTGTAAAGATAAAAAATTGTAAGCAATTCACAACGAATAAGGTTAAGGCAAATTTGATGGAATTACTGCAAAGAACCTTGTAAAGATAAAAAATTGTAAGCAATTCACAACAGAGTGTGAGGGCAGCGATAGTTGAAAACGACTGCAAAGAACCTTGTAAAGATAAAAAATTGTAAGCAATTCACAACAAAACGTTTCAAAATCTTACGAAGCCATTCACTGCAAAGAACCTTGTAAAGATAAAAAATTGTAAGCAATTCACAACTGAAGTGCGAGAATTGTTTTACAACATATTACTGCAAAGAACCTTGTAAAGATAAAAAATTGTAAGCAATTCACAACTATACATTAACTTTTTTGCCATTTTTGGAGACTGCAAAGAACCTTGTAAAGATAAAAAATTGTAAGCAATTCACAACGTGATGAGGTGACCGAAGATGTCACTAAAGACTGCAAAGAACCTTGTAAAGATAAAAAATTGTAAGCAATTCACAACGCAGAAAAGTCGTTTGTAATAGCAACAAGCACTGCAAAGAACCTTGTAAAGATAAAAAATTGTAAGCAATTCACAACAAAACTTTCAAACATACGTTCAAAACGAACACTGCAAAGAACCTTGTAAAGATAAAAAATTGTAAGCAATTCACAACTGTCGTACTGCAAATTGTCAAAAAATAAATACTGCAAAGAACCTTGTAAAGATAAAAAATTGTAAGCAATTCACAACTTATCTGGTCCGCAATCATTTTTTTGTGCACTGCAAAGAACCTTGTAAAGATAAAAAATTGTAAGCAATTCACAACAATCCTTTCATTATTGGCTCTGATTTGCTCACTGCAAAGAACCTTGTAAAGATAAAAAATTGTAAGCAATTCACAACCAAGAGCAGTTAAATATTTTGTCTTGTCTAACTGCAAAGAACCTTGTAAAGATAAAAAATTGTAAGCAATTCACAACTCATTTTCATCTAGATCCTCGACTTTAAAAACTGCAAAGAACCTTGTAAAGATAAAAAATTGTAAGCAATTCACAACCCATCAACCACATTACATTCAACCTCTATTACTGCAAAGAACCTTGTAAAGATAAAAAATTGTAAGCAATTCACAACCAACTAATACCGATTGGTTTGAAGTTATTGACTGCAAAGAACCTTGTAAAGATAAAAAATTGTAAGCAATTCACAACTATTATCGATTTTTTTATTAGCGATAGAACACTGCAAAGAACCTTGTAAAGATAAAAAATTGTAAGCAATTCACAACCATCAAAATGAAATAGTCGTATTTAAAAATACTGCAAAGAACCTTGTAAAGATAAAAAATTGTAAGCAATTCACAACTAGTCAGCCTGCTTAAATACTCATTAGCTTACTGCAAAGAACCTTGTAAAGATAAAAAATTGTAAGCAATTCACAACTCCATTTCGCTTAAATACCTGTCAGTAATGTACTGCAAAGAACCTTGTAAAGATAAAAAATTGTAAGCAATTCACAACCAATCGTCGAAGATTATTTTACAATTTTGTACTGCAAAGAACCTTGTAAAGATAAAAAATTGTAAGCAATTCACAACAGGCGACTGTTTGCTACTAGTTTGGTAAACACTGCAAAGAACCTTGTAAAGATAAAAAATTGTAAGCAATTCACAACCAGCAGCTTCAAAACGTGTTGATAATCCTAACTGCAAAGAACCTTGTAAAGATAAAAAATTGTAAGCAATTCACAACCAGCACGTACACTTTTAACTGTCGGAGGTGACTGCAAAGAACCTTGTAAAGAAAAAAAATTGTAAGCAATTCACAACTAATTTTACAAGGTTCTCGACGTTCTGGCAACTGCAAAGAACCTTGTAAAGATAAAAAATTGTAAGCAATTCACAACTTAAAATTTGCACGTGCCTTTATGTTTTCAACTGCAAAGAACCTTGTAAAGATAAAAAATTGTAAGCAATTCACAACCATTTATTTTCACAATATTGGAAATCATATACTGCAAAGAACCTTGTAAAGATAAAAAATTGTAAGCAATTCACAACTACCTCACCGCTCTGTTAAATGTTAGAGTTACTGCAAAGAACCTTGTAAAGATAAAAAATTGTAAGCAATTCACAACCAAGCCATCAGCATCCACCACCCCTTCCCCACTGCAAAGAACCTTGTAAAGATAAAAAATTGTAAGCAATTCACAACTGTACGACAAGCAAATGGAGGGCTTGGAAACTGCAAAGAACCTTGTAAAGATAAAAAATTGTAAGCAATTCACAACCTGCATTTCCATTTCTTTTGCTTTTTTCAAACTGCAAAGAACCTTGTAAAGATAAAAAATTGTAAGCAATTCACAACAAAGCGAAGCGTTGGCAGCCTATGAAAAAACTGCAAAGAACCTTGTAAAGATAAAAAATTGTAAGCAATTCACAACCTATTTTAGAAATTTCAGCATCCATTTTGGGAGTGCTTTTTCCGGATTACGTTTTTTTAAATTTAAATAAATTTTCAAGGATTTTAATAGGGGAATTTTGTGTGTTTCAACAAGTTCAATTAAAGTACCATCTGGGTCTTCGATGTAAGCAAAGCGGCCTGCTGCTTCGCCCATGTCAAAGGATTTTGAGATGTCTTTTTCGGCACTGTCAACAGTGAAAGGGAAAGATTTTTCTTTGCAGT
>LUZK01000003.1 GCA_001603595.1 Bacteroidales bacterium Bact_19 | reverse complement strand
AAAATAAACTTAAAGGCACAAAATACGGGAATCCCACTTTTCTCTTTTACCTTTCATTTAATTTTCAACAACATAATTTTGAATATGAATCTCAATTGATTTTGCTTTTGAAAAATTAAAATCACAATTTTTCCACATTATTTTGTATCAGAGTACAAAAAATTACAGATGTCGATATCTTTAAATAAAAATTTTTAACAACATAATTTTGAATAAGAACCTTATATAAATCTACTTAATATTTCCTCCCCCAACTATTTAACTATTTTATCATTAAATCTTTGTTTTTCAATTTTAGCATTCTTTCATTTTTTATTTATTATCTTCGCAAAAATTTTTTTAGATGAAAAATTTTAAACGTTATACAGTTACTTCAGCATTACCTTATGCCAATGGACCAGTACATATAGGACATTTAGCAGGAGTTTATGTTCCTGCAGATATTTATTGCAGATATTTAAGATTAAAAGGTGAAGATGTTGTTTTCATAGGTGGCAGTGATGAACATGGAGTTCCTATCACTTTAAGAGCACGCAAAGAAGGTGTTTCTCCTCAAGATGTAGTTGACAGATATCATAATCTTATTAAAAAGTCTTTTGAAGATTTTGGTATTAGTTTCGACATTTATAGTCGCACAAGTAACAAAACTCATCATGAAACAGCTCAGGAGTTCTTTCTTACTCTTTACAATAAAGGAGAGCTTATTGAAAAAACAGAAGAACAATTTTATGACGAAGTTGAAAATCAGTTTTTAGCCGATAGATATATTTTGGGAACATGTCCTAAATGCGGAGCTGAAGATGCTTATGGTGATCAATGTGAAAAATGTGGAAGTTCATTATCTCCTTCTGAGCTTATTAATCCACGATCAGCAATTAGCGGAAGCAAACCTGTTCTCAAAGAAACTAAACATTGGTATTTGCCACTCGATAAATACGAACAAGAACTTCGTAATTGGATTCTTGAAGAACATAAAGAGTGGAAACCTAATGTTTACGGGCAATGCAAATCTTGGTTGGATTCCGGTTTGATGCCTAGAGCTGTAACCCGTGATCTTGACTGGGGAGTTCCTGTTCCATTGAAAGAAGCTCAAAACAAAGTGCTTTACGTTTGGTTTGATGCTCCTATAGGTTATATTTCGGCCACTAAAAAACTGACTCCACACTGGGAAAAATATTGGAAAGATCCTGACACAAAGTTGGTTCACTTTATTGGAAAAGACAATATTGTTTTTCACTGTATAATTTTCCCTTCAATGCTTAAACATGAAGGATCTTACATTTTACCTGATAACGTGCCGGCAAACGAATTTCTTAATCTCGAAGGCGACAAAATAAGCACATCAAGGAATTGGGCAGTGTGGTTGCACGAATACCTCGAAGAATTTCCCGGAAAACAAGACGTACTAAGATATGTTCTTTGTGCCAATGCTCCCGAAACTAAAGATAATGATTTTACATGGAAAGACTTTCAAACACGAAACAACTCCGAACTGGTTGCTATTTACGGGAATTTTGTTAACAGAGCACTGGTTCTTACTCACAAATACTTCGAAGGAAAAGTTCCTGAACCAAAAATCATCACTGAATACGAATACTCCTTAAAAGAGGAAGTCCGCAGAATTAAAACTGCTATAGAAAACAATATTGAGAATTATCGTTTTAGAGAAGCTCTTCGCGAAGCAATGAATATCAGCCGTCTTGGTAATAAATACCTTGCAGATACAGAACCCTGGAAAATTTTTAAAACCGATCCCGAAAGAGTTGCCACTATTCTTTATTATTCAATTCAACTTTGTGCTATTTCGACCGTGCTCACAGAACCTTTTCTCCCATTTACATCGAAAAAACTTTTGAATATCCTGAATATTAACAATATTAATTGGGAAGAAACCGAAAAGTTTGATTTAATTCCTATAAATCACACTCTCAATAAACCTGAACTGCTTTTTGAACAAATTGATGATTCTACTATTGAGAAACAAATTGAAAAATTATTGAAAACAAAAGAAATAAACCAAAAACAAGTGAAAAATATTGCTCCTCAAAAAGAAACCATCAACTACGAAGATTTTGCTAAGCTCGATTTAAGAATTGGAACTATTCTTGAAGCAGAAAAAGTTCCAAAAGCAGATAAACTTTTAAAACTTACCATTGACACCGGACTGGATAAAAGAATCGTTGTCAGCGGAATTGCAGAATTTTTCACACCGCAACAAATAATTGGTCAGAAAGTGTGTATTTTAATAAATTTAGCTTCCAGAAAATTAAGAGGAATTGAATCCCAAGGAATGATTTTAATGGCTAAAGATACTGACGGAAAATTAAATTTTGTTACTGTTAACAACACTTGTGATAACGGATCTGAAGTTAGTTAATATTTGTGTTTATTGATTTTAAGGCTACAATTGGTTTTATTTTAACGCAATAAGGAAATATACCCGGTACTATCTACATTGCTTTTATTTCCGGCCCGATCTACAATATAAAATTTGTACATTATTGTGTCATAGTCTAATGAATAGTATTCATTTAGATCATTAACGAACATTTCTCCTTTTAATGTTTTATTATTACCGGTTTTAACAAATTTCGGTACATAAAAGCTCAAAGGTACAAGAAGGTCTAACTTTATGGCTACACCATTTTCAATTTTATATTTATCAAGAAAAATAGTATTTTTTCGTTCTCCGATGGTATCAAAGCCAATATCTCCGTCTCCATCAACAAAATTAAATGACAGCGTACCGTTGAGAACCGTGTTTCCGAGAATATCAACCGAATCTCTAAGTACAAAAGAATTAAATGTTACCTGTGGAACTTCGGAATAAGTTACAATTTTAAAACATGAACTCAAAACAAAAGACAATATTATAATTATCCCCAATATTTTTTGAAAACTTTTCATATCACAAATATAAAAAATATTTCGATCAAAAAAGCCGGAATGTAAAAACATCTCCGGCTTTTGCAGTTTAACTATTAATAAAAACTTTAGGCTTGTGCTGTTGGTCCTCCAAAATTCATCGGAATAGGATTTCCTTGCTTAATTTTTATTGGTCCATTAATAGATTCAAATTTTTGAATATTTTCCTGTAATGCACTAAGAAATCTTTTTGCATGCTCAGGAGTAAGAATCACTCGTGATTTTACTTTTGCTTTCGGTAATCCGGGCATAATTCTTACAAAATCAATAACAAACTCCGAAGGAGAATGAGTTATTACTGCAAGATTGGCGTATGTGCCTTCTCCGACCTGATCATCTAATTCGATGTTGATTTGATTTTGTTTTGCTTTATCTTCCATATTATTCTTTTTTATTTTTCTTTATAAATTTCAAGTTCTTCATCTTCTTTAAGAGCTTTTTTAGCTTCATCGATGTGATAAACTTCTATTTTTTGATATTTTCTAACCCCGGTACCGGCAGGGATCAAATGACCA